>CANHTE010000442.1 GCA_947462945.1 Acetobacteraceae bacterium | reverse complement strand
GCAATTCGGCGGCGGCCAGGATGGGTGCGGGGTCGAATTGCTGGCTGGCAGCCTCACCCAGGTTGATCGCCAGCACGCGGAAGCGGGCGAAATGGGCCGTGATCCCCGGCGTATCGCGCAGCAATTCCGCGATGGCCGGCTCCAGCACGGTGTTGGAGGAGGGGGTGAGGAATCCGAGGCGCATGACGCCGGATTAGCCCCTTAACCCCCCGGCGTGAAGTTCTGCGCGTCCTGCCCGCGCGTGGCCCAGCCGGTGGTCCGCCGCTCGATGAACTCCGCGATCCAGTACAGCATGATGCCCATCATCCCCGTCACGATCAGCCCGGCAAACACCAAGGGCACGTCAAAGCGTGAGGAGGCCACCATCATCAGCCGCCCGATGCCCGCATTGGGCGCAACACTCTCCGCGATGATCGAACCCACGAAGGCGACCGTGATGGCGATTTTCAGCGAGGCGAAGAAATAGGGCATGGCGCGCGGCAGCCCCACCTTGCGGATGATGTCGGAGGGCCTGGCGCCCAGCGCCCGCAGCACGTCCCGCAGTTCCGGCTCCACCGTCGCGATGCCGGTCGCCACATTCACGACGATGGGGAAGAAGCTGATGAGGAAGGCGGTGATGATGGCAGGCCAGACGCCAATGCCGAACCAGATGATCAGCACCGGCACCACCGCCACCTTCGGGATGGAGTTGAAGGCGATCAGCAGCGGATACAGCCCCTTATAGACCAGGGTGGAGGAGCCGATCGCCACCCCCAGCAGAAGCCCCGCCACCACCGCCAGGCCAAACCCCGCCAGGGTCGAGAGCAGGGTATGGAGGCTGTCATCCAGCAAGGGCTTCCACCATTTCACGGCCGCCCGGAACACATCGCTCGGCGCGGGGAGGATGAAGGTGGAAACATCGAAGATGTCGGTCGAGACCTCCCAAAGGATGAAGGTCCCCGCGATGACCAGCCAGGGCAGCCAGGCCTGAAGCCGGCGGCGGCGGCGGGCGGAAGCGGCCATTGCCACGATGCGGCTTTGCGCCTTGCTGGCCATCAGACCACGCCCTCACCCTTGCGGGCGGCCGCGATATGGGCGCGCAGATCGGCCACCAGCGCGGTGAATTCCGGCAGATAGGTGGTTTCCATGTTGCGCGGGCGGGGGAAGGGGATGTGGCGCTCGGCAATGATGCGGCCCGGCCGCGCGGACATCACCAGCACGCGATCCGCCAGATAGGTCGCCTCACGCAGGTCATGCGTGACGAGGACCACGGTGGGTTTGCGGGCCATCCAGACCTGTTGCAGCACATCCCACAAATCCTCACGCGTGAAGACATCAAGGGCCGAAAAGGGCTCGTCCAGCATGAGCAAGGGTGGCTCATGGATCAGCGCGCGGCACAGGCTGGTGCGCTGCTGCATGCCGCCCGAAAGCTGGTAGGGGTATTTCGCGCCGAAGCCTTCCAGCCCCACCAGCTTCAGCAAATCCAGCGCCTTCTGCTCATACTTGGCGCGTTCCGCTCGCAGGCGCTTGCGGTGCTGCGGCACCACTTCCAGCGGCAGCATCACATTGTCGAGAATCGTCCGCCAGGGCAGCAGTGTCGGGTTCTGGAAGGCCATGCCCACGAGGGAGAGCGGGCGATCCACCTCCTCACCCGCCACCACCACATTGCCATCCGTGGCCGGCCACAGGCCGGAGACCAGGCGCATCAGGGTGGATTTGCCGCAGCCCGAAGGGCCGACGACGGCGATGAATTCGCCCTGCTCCACATTCAGGCTGCATTCCTGCAAGGCCAGCGTGCCCTCCACGCCGCCATAGCGCATCGCAACGCGGTCAATCTCGACGAATGGGCGCATCAGGTCGCGCTGGCCGGCAGGCGAAGCTGTTCGGCGGGCGGCAGGAAGGCGGGGGTATAGACCTGCGCTGGCGGCAGGGCGGCGCTCAGGTTGAAGGCCTGCTGCACGGCCTCCAGGCTTTTCTGCAGCCGGTCCATCGCGACATGGGAGACGCCGTTGCGCCGCACATGCTCGGTCACCACCAGGCGCTCCATCGTCAGGCGGTGGCGGGAGAGTTCCAGCGCCACATCGGTCAGCGGCTCCACGCGCTTCAGAATGTCCATTGCGCCATTGGGATCGGCCGCCTGGGAGAGGAAGCCCCGCATGGAGGCCGCGACGACACGGCGCAGCGCCTCGGGATTGCGCTCGGCGAAGCTGCGCGTGGTGAGGATGGCGCCGCCGTAGAGATCAAGCCCGTGGTCATTATACATGAACACGCGCTGCTGCTCGGGCTGCAGGCCCAGGCCCTGGAGCGCGATGCCGGCGGTGGCGATATGCGCGGTGATGGCATCCGCCTCCCGCCGCAGCAGCATCGGCTCCCGCAGGGCGGGAGAGACGGAGAGGAAGTTCACCCGGGCCGGGTCAATGCTCACGGCCCGCGCGAAGGCCGGAAACAACTGGCGCGCGGCGTCATTATCCGGGGCGGCGACGCGCCGGCCCACCAGGTCAGCCGGGGTGCGGATGGGGCCATCGGCGCGGGTGATGACGCAAAGCGGGCTGCGATCATGCAGGATGGCGACGGCGATGACGTCACGGCTCGGGTTTTCCGAGAGGAAGCGCAGCGTCGGGCTGAGATCGGCATAGCCCACATCATGCGTCCCGGCCGTGAGCGAGACGGGCACCCCGCCCGAGCCCTGGCCACGATCAATCGCCACATCCACGCCGGCCTCGCGGTAGAAGCCGCGCTCCCGCGCCACGAGGGCGAAGGCGTTGGGCGCCTGGAAGGCCCAGTCCAGCGTGAAGCGGACGCGCGGCAGGGCCTGGGCCCGCACCAGGCCGGGTGCTGCGAGCGGCGCGAGGCCAGTGGCAATGAGCAGGGCGCGGCGTTGGGTCATTTTGGGTCCATGTTCTTGCAATCCACCTCCTTCCTACCAGGCGGCCGAGGGGGACACGCAAGCCTGTGCCTCTCGCCCTGCCGCCGGGGCAGCCTGGATTTGCCTGCGGGATGGGCATGAAGCGGCCGGGGTTGCATT
>CANHTE010000441.1 GCA_947462945.1 Acetobacteraceae bacterium | reverse complement strand
TGGAGGAGAGATGGCTGGCAAAGCCGTGGCCGACATCGCGCAGATGCAGCGCGGCATGTCGCTCACTGTCGAGCGGTTCGAGCGCGGTATAGAGCACGGGCAGGGCAGGCGTGTTCATCAGCGTTTTCTCCCGAAGCCGACCCTGGCGAAGGGCCTTGGCCAGATACAATTGCGTGGCCGGATTAAACTTTTGACAAGCCCTCCCGGGGGGCCGCGAAGCGCTTGCCAAGATTGCAAACCTTAGCCCACACTTTCATGTGGTAGTAGAATGCAGGAATAAAATTATGCCAAATGATTTAAAGGTTTCCGCCGCCCCCTGCATCGGTGGCCTCGCCGTCACGGGTTGTGCTGAGGCCGCCTCCGTCAAGATCGAGATCGCCCCGAAGGACTCGCGCCTTTCCCGCCGTTTGATCGTGGCGCATCTCGCCGGTGGGGCGGGTCTGCTCGCCGCCTCCAGCGCCAGCGCCCAAACTGGCCGCTCGGACAGTGATCCGGGGGACCGTGCGGGTTCTGGTCGCACCGGCCGGACCGACAATGACCCGAGCGATGGCCCCGGCCGTGGCCGTGGTGCCAGCAGCGGCCGCACCGATAGCGACCCGAGTGATGGTCCGGGCCGCGGCCGTGGCGGCAATACGGGCCGCACCGATAACGACCCTTCGGATGGGCCAGGCCGCGGCCGCGGCACCCAAACCGGGCGGACCGACAGCGACCCAAGTGACGGCGCAGGGCGGGGCCGGCGCTGAACCATCGGACATTTCATTTTTCTTGTTCGCGTTGATCAGCGCCGTGGCACAGTGCCGGGTAGCAAATTCCAAGGAAGCAATGAATGGAAGACCGTCTCTCTCGCCGCCTGCTGGTGCTGCGCGCGGCCGCCCTGGGCGGCACGGCCACGGCGCTGGCCGGCTGCGTCGCCCCCGCGCCGGGTTATTACCAGACACCCGTCGCCATCCCGCGCGGCACTGGCATCACCGACGCTGATCCTTCGGATGGGCCGGGCAATGGGCGCGGCGGCCGTCGTGGCACCGGCATCACGGATGCGGACCCCTCGGACGGGCCGGGCAATGGGCGTGGCGGCCGTCGCGGGACTGGCATCACCGATGCCGATCCTTCGGACGGGCCGGGCAATGGCCGTGGGGGTTATCGCAGCACCGGCGGCAGCGGCATCACGGATCGCGACCCCAGTGATGGGCCGGGGCGTGGCCGGGGCGGCTATCGCGGTACCGGCCGGACCGATTCCGACCCGCGCGACGCGCCAGGCCGCGGCCGCTGGTAAGGCGATTGCGCGGCCCCGCCTTGCCGTGACACTCAGCGCGGGCCGCGCCACCCCAGGGACCAGGACCATATGCAAGCCGGATTGACCGAAGCCGCCTTCTCCCTCGCCTTCGAGGGGATGACGGTGGACCAGGCCCTGGCCCTGCGCGAGGGGCTGGACTGGAAGCATTTCCGTGGCTCATCTCCTGGTCGTTTCGCCGGGCTTCTCAGCGTGGCTGCGCTCGATGCCCATTTGCGGACGGATGGCGCGCGCATGCCGCGCATCGCCATGGCCGATGAGGCGCGCAACGGCAGCGCCGGCGTGCCTGAGGAGGATTTCACCTTGCCGGATGGCCGGGTGGATTTGCCGCGCCTGCTGACCCGTTTCGATGAGGGGGCCTCGCTCGTCGTCTCGCAATTTCATGAGACGCATCCCCCGCTGGCCGAATTCTGCCGCGGGCTTGAGCGGCTTTTTCTGCACCCCGTGCAGTCCAACATCTATCTGACGCCGCCGGCCGCGCAGGGCTTCCGCACCCATTTCGACACGCATGACGTGCTGGTGCTGCAGGTCGAGGGGCGCAAGCGCTGGCGGGTCTGGGATGGCGAGCGCGTCGCGCGCCCCACGCGCCGCACACCTTGGCCCGGCCAGATGCAACCCCTGGGTGAGCCGCATGTGCTGGTGCTGGAGCCGGGTGACGCCCTCTATATCCCGCGCGGCGTCATGCATGATGCGGCGACCGAGCCGGGGAGCCTCTCGCTGCACGCGACCATTGGCTTCATGGAGGCCTCCTGGGCGCAGGCCATCCGAGCGCTGCTGGATGAGGCCGAGTTGCGCGATGCAGGGCTGCGCGAAAGCCTGCCCAGCTGGCGCATCGGGGAGGCCGATCTGCTGCCCGCCTTGGCCGAGAAGCTCAGCCGCCTCGCCATGCCCGAGCAGGCGGAACGACTGGCCAATCTCATGCTCGAACAATTGGCGCGGGACCGGCAGCCCTTGCCGGCGCGCGGGCTCTTCGCCCCCTTCCCGGCGGGCGCATTGCGACTGACCGAGGGCATGCACACCCATCTGGTGCAGGGGGGCGATGGCACGGTCACCTTATTCTGGACCGGCGGCGCCTTGCCTCTGACCGATGCGGAGGCGGCCGAACTCACCCATTTGGCCGAGGGCACCGAGCCGGGCGATTCCGCCTTTGCCCGCAAGCTGTGGGCGATGGGGCTGCTGGAGCCGGCCTGACTGCCGGATCAGAGAGGGTATAGACGCCTTCGGGACGCGCAGATCGGCAGGCTGCTGATCAATCGTGAGGTGGGGCCAGTCCCTCGGGCACCCGGGCAGGATACGCGGTTTCCTGCACCTTCATTCGCAAAGTTTTTCATAAAAACAGAGATCCAGGAAACTGGGTCTCTTTGTGCAGTTCGCCGTAAAGCGGAGGCAACGCGCGCGGGCGAGGCCCTTTCGCCTCTTGGCCTTCCGCAAGGCCTTGCCAGAAGTTTATTCCCTGGCACTGGAACCGCCCGACAGGATTCCGGTAACATGCGAAGGCATTTATGAAACCTCGTGCGTGGCTGGAGTCGCCTTGCATCTTTCCCTCTGCGCGTTGCTGGCCAGCACGGCCCTCATCTCGCTGGCCGCTTTGTCCCCGGCGCATGCGCTGGGCGGGGCAGGGGGGGCTGGGCTTGGTGGCGCGGGCGGCGCGAATAGCCGCTTTGCGGCGGGCGATACCGGCACGGATGACGCGCTGAGCGGCGCCGGTGGCGGCGGCGCGGGTGATA
>CANHTE010000440.1 GCA_947462945.1 Acetobacteraceae bacterium | reverse complement strand
GACATCTGGACTATGCCTTTGCCACCGCGCCCACCGTCCTTTCGGCGCTGGAAGCGGGGCGGCTGCGGGCCATCGCCATCGGAACGGCCACCCGCAGCAGCTTGTTGCCCAACCTGCCCACCGTGGCCGAGGCCGGGCTTGCCGGCTTCGAAGTGTCGAACTGGGATGCTTGGCTGTTTCCCCGTGGCGTGGCGCCGGCCATCACCGCACGCATGGCGGCGGCGCTTCGCTCCATCCTGGCGGACCCCGAATTGCGCGCCGAATTCACCCGGCGCGGCATGGAGACCATGCCAATGAGTGGCCCGGCTGAACTCGCCGCCAGCATTCGCAGTGAGGCGCAGCGCTGGGCGCCGATGGTCCGCGCCAGTGGCGCCACCGCAGATGGCTGACGCTCAGCGGCGGCTGAAGCCGATCAGCCGCAACTGCGCATCCCCCAGATCGCGCCAGGCCACAAAGATTCCACCGCTGGCCTGACCCTCAGCATCCCCCGACTGGATGATGCGCCCGGTCGCGCGCAGGGGCGTGCCCTTCGCCAGCCCGGGGGGCGCGGTGCAGCCGCCGGATTATGCCAGGGCGGCGGCGGACCAACCGAAGATGAGCACAGCTGACAGACAGAGCATCATCCGATCAAACGGACCCGCTTGGTCGGATAAAAATGCTCGAAGAAACAACGGGCTAGAGCTTGTGAAGTGAGATCTTGCGAACGGAACATGCTGTAGATCAGCCGGGTATCGTCGTCGGTGACCCTGCGGGTGGCAAGGGCCATCCTCCCTTTCGCGGGCGCGTCCAACCGCGCTATGGCTGGCGCAGGAGATTCATCGTGAACGCCATCACCGACGCCACCACACACATGCTCGACAGCGCCGCCCGCGCCGCCCGCGCGGCCGCGGCCGAATTGGCCCGGGCCGGAACCGCCCCGAAGGATGCGGCGCTGCGCCACGCTGCCACGGCCATCCGGGCGAATGCGCCGCGCATCCAGGCGGCCAATGAGGCGGACCTCGCCGCCGCCCCCGGCCTCTCCGCCGCCTTTCGCGACCGGTTGACGCTGACGCAAGCCCGCATCGAAGCCATGGCGCAAGGGCTGGAGGACGTGGCAGCCCTGCCTGATCCGGTGGGCCGTGTGCTGGCCGAATGGACGCGCCCCAATGGCCTGCATTTCCAGCGCGTGGCCCAGCCGCTGGGCGTGATCGGCATGATCTTCGAAAGCCGCCCCAATGTGACGGCCGATGCCGGGGCGCTGTGTCTCAAGGCGGGCTCCGCCGTGCTGCTGCGTGGCGGCAGCGAAAGCGCCCATTCCGCCCGCAGCATTGCCGATTGCCTGCAACTGGGCCTGCGCGCGGCCGGCCTGCCGGAGGCCGCCATCCAACTGGCCCCCACGCAGGACCGCGCCTTTGTGGGCGCGATGCTGCGTGCCTCGGGCCTGATTGATCTCATCATCCCGCGCGGCGGCAAGGGCCTGGTCACCCGCGTGATGGAGGAGGCCCGCGTGCCCGTCCTCGCCCATGCTGAGGGGCTGTGCCACAGCTATGTCCATGCCGCCGCCGATCCCGCGATGGCGCGGGCCATCCTGCTGGACGCCAAGCTGCGCCGCACCGGTGTGTGCGGTTCCACCGAAACCCTGCTGATCGACGCTGCCATCGCCCAAAGCCTGTTGCCCCTTCTGGTCAGTGACCTGGCGGCCAAGGGCTGCCGCTTCCATGCGGATGCGCGGGCGCGGGCCATCTGCCCCGGGCTGGACGCCGCAACGGAGGCGCATTTCGCCACGGAATGGCTGGATGCCGTGCTCAACATCGCGGTGGTGGATGGGGTTGAGGGCGCGCTTTCGCATATTCGCCGCTTTGGCAGCGAGCATACGGAGGCGATCATCACCCAGGATGCCGCCGCAGCCGAGGCCTTCCTGGCCGGCATTGATTCGGCTGTCGGGCTCTGGAATGCCTCCACGCAATTCTGCGATGGCGGGGAATTCGGCTTCGGCGCCGAGATCGGCATCGCGACCGGCCGGCTGCATGCGCGGGGGCCGGTTGGCCTCGAACAGCTATGCACCTTCCGCTACCGGGTGACGGGTACGGGCCAGGTGCGCGGGTAATTCCCTTTCGCTGCCCGCTGAAATCGCTACTCTCCCGCTCACACAGGGAGAGAACCACCATGCGCCATTTGCTCCTCGCCGCTGCGGCGAGCCTCGCCCTGGCGGGCCCCGCTTTCGCGGCCTGCCCGAGTGACGAGGCGGTGGAGACCCTCTCCCGCGCGCTGCTTGCCAATACGCCTGCCCAGCCCTTGGCCGGGATGACGAGCCTGGCGGATGGGCAATGCGCGCAGGATAAGCTGGTGGCCATCATGGTGCGGCATTGGGGCCGGCCGGTCGGCTACAAGGTGGGCCTGACCAACGCCACGGCACAGCAGCGCTTCGGCGTGGCCCATCCGGTGACGGGCACCATCTATGAGAACACGATCCGCCTGCGTTCGGGCGCCGAGGTGCCGGCGCGCTTCGGCTCGGTGCCGACGGTGGAGGCTGATCTCATGGTCCGCGTGCGCGATGAGGCGATCAATCAGGCGCGCACCCATCTGGATGTGTTGCGCAGCATCGACCTCATCATCCCCTTCATTGAAATGCCGGATCTGGTGCTGGCTTCGGGCATGGATGGGCCGAACCTGCTGGGCATCAATGTGGGCGCCCGGTTGGGCGTCGTGGGTGAGGCGATCGAGGTGCAGGTCACCGAGGAATTCGCCGCGCGCCTCGCCAGCATGACGGTCACTCTGGCGAGCGACCAGCGGGAATTGGCGCGCGCCCCGGGCACGGCGCTGCTGGGGCATCCGCTGAACGTCATCCCCTGGCTGGCGCAGGATTTGGCCAGGCGCGGCGAGCGGCTGCGCGTGGGTCAGATGATTTCGCTGGGTGGCTTTTCGCCCGCCTTGCCGACCGAGGCGGGCCGCACCTACACCGTGACCTATGACGGGCTGCTCGCGGCGCCGGTCTCGGTGAATGTGCGCACGCGTTGAGGGGGCTTCCGGGCCGCTTCGGTGATGGGCG
>CANHTE010000439.1 GCA_947462945.1 Acetobacteraceae bacterium | reverse complement strand
TCTCCACGACGCCGTGCACCTGCACTAAGCACACGCCGTCCACACCCGCTTCTCAGCAAACAGAAGGATTGAGAATATGGAAGTTGCTGCCGCCAAGGCCCTCGGGGCCGGCATTGCCGTTATCGCGCTGTTCGGCGTGGGCCTGGGCATCGGGAACATCTTCTCCTCGCTGATCACCAGCGTGGCCCGCAACCCCTCCGCCCGCGACGTGGTTTTCCCGATCGGCATTCTGGGCTTCGCGCTCACGGAAGCCGTGGCGCTCTTCGCGCTGCTGATCGCCTTCCTCATCCTGTTCGCCTGAGTGCGTTGGGCGGGGCTGTCAGCCCCGCCTTCCTGCCTTTCAGCATCAGGACGATCACATGCCGCAGCTCGATTTCGCCAACCCATTGATGATGAGCAAGCTGGTCTGGCTGCTGGTCATTTTTGGCGTCCTCTTTTTCGTTCTCAAGAATTATGCGCTGCCTCAGGTGGCCTCGGTTCTGGACGAACGTGCTGCGCGCATCGCGGCCGATCTGAACGCCGCGCGTGACGCCCAGGCCGCCGGAGAGGCGGCCCTGGCCGAAATTCGGGCCTCCACCGCGGCGGCCCGCGCTGAAGCCCAGGCCGCCATCTCCGCCGCCATGGTGGAGGCGCAGACCAAATCGGCCGCGCAGGCCGCCGAAATCAATGCCCGGCTGGCCGCCCAGGTGGCCGAGGCCGAACAACAGGTGCGCGCCGCGCGCGACCAGGCGATGGGCGCGCTGCGCGAAGTCGCCGGCGAAACGGCGACCGCCATGCTCACCCGCCTGTCCATCACCGTGCCCGCCAATGACGTGACCGCGGCCGTAAACCGCGCCGCGGGATCCTCCAGCCGCTCTGCGGCGGGCCAGGGAGCGCTTTGATGTTGCAGGATCCGAAATTCTGGGTTGCCGCCAGCTTCGTCATCTTTGTCCTCCTCATGGGGAAGACGGCCTGGAGCCGCGCCACCGCGATGCTCGACGCGCGGGGCGAACGCATCCGCGCCGAACTCGACGAAGCCCGCCGCTTGCGTCAGGAGGCCGAGGCCATGCTGGCCAGCGCCACCGCCGAGCGCGAGGCCGCCATTGCTGAGTCTGCCGCCATGATCGAGCGCGCCCAGGCCGAGGCGCAGCGCCTGGCCACCGCGGCCGGCGTGGAAGCCGAGGCCGCCGCCCGCCGCCGTGAGCGCATGGCGATGGACCGCATTGCCGCCGCCGAAGCGAGTGCCGTGAACGAAGTGCGCCACGCCGCCGCCGAGATCGCGACCACCGCCGTGCGGGACGTCATCATCGCCCATCACGATGCCGGCGCCGATGCGGCCCTGATTGACGCGGCCGTTTCCACGCTGCCGACGGCCTTCCGCGCCGCCTGATTTCGGCGTTTCTCCCACTCGTCATGATGCCGGCATGGGTCTAGCCTATGCCGGCATTTTTCGTTTTCGGGAGAGTTTCATGTTCCGCCCCTTCCTCGCCGTGGCGGCCCTTGCGGGCAGCCTCGCCTTCGGCTCCGCACAGGCCAACCTGTTCCGTTGGGCCAATGATGGCGACGTCAATTCGATGGACCCCTATACCCGGTCCGAAACCTTCCTGCTGACCTTCAACGCCAATATCTATGAGCCGCTGATCCGGCGGGACCGTAACCTGCGCCTGGAAGCCGCCCTGGCCGAACGCTGGGAGCAGGCTGATCCGCTCACCTGGCGTTTCCATCTTCGGCGCAATGTCCGTTTTTCGGACGGCACGCCCTTCACGGCCGATGACGTGGTGTTCTCCATCGCGCGTGGACGCGGCCCTGGCTCGAACGTCTCCGCCTATTTCGCCGCGGTGGCCGAAGTGCGGAAGGTGGATGACTTCACGGTGGATTTGATCACGCGTGCGCCAAGCCCCATCCTGCCGGAGGAGCTCACCAGCTTCGGCATCATGAGCAAGGCCTGGCTGGAGCGGAACAACGCGACCCGCGTGGCGGACCTCACCTCGCGCGAGGAAAACTTCGCGACGCGCAACGCCATGGGCACCGGGCCTTTCCTCCTGGTGAGCCGCGAGCCCGATCGTCGCACGGTGCTGGCGCCCAACCCGCTCTGGTGGGACACACCCACGCACAATTTGACGCGCGTGGAGTTCAACGTCATCGCCAATGACGCGACACGCGTGGCCGCCTTGCTGAGCGGCGAGGTGGACATGGTCTATACCGTGCCGCCGCAGGATATGGAGCGCATTGGCCGCACACCCAATCTGCGCGTCATCCAGGGCGCCGAACTGCGCACCATCTATCTCGGTATGGATCAGAGCCGCGCCGAACTGCTCAAGAGCGACGTGCGCGGCCGCAATCCCTTCCAGGATGTGCGGGTGCGCCGGGCGATGTATCAGGCGATTGACGTCCAGGCGATCACCACGCGCGTCATGCGCGGCCAGGCGCGTGCAACGGGCCAGATCTTTGGCCCGGGCGTGAACGGCTTTTTGGAAGCCAATGATACGCGCCTTCCGCTCGACCTCGACGGTGCGCGCCGCCTGTTGACCGAGGCCGGCTATCCCAACGGCTTCGGCGTCACGCTCGATTGCCCGAATGACCGCTATGTGAATGACGAGGCGATCTGCACCGCGGTCGTTGCCATGCTGACCCGCATCAACGTGCGAGTGACCTTGGCCGCGCAAACCCGTGCGCGCTTTTTCGCCGAGGTGAATGCCCCGCGCTACAACACCAGCTTCTATCTGCTGGGTTGGACGCCCAACACTTATGACGCGCACAACGCGCTGTTCAACCTGGCCGGCACGCGGGACGGCACGCGCGGCATGTTCAACAATGGCGGTTATTCCAACCCGGCCTTCGATGCGCTTGTCGCGCAGATCGAGACCGAGACGGTGCCCGCCCGCCGGCAGGAGTTGATCACGCAGGCCACGCGCCTGCTGCAATCGGACGTGGCCTATATCCCGCTGCACCAGCAGCAGGTGGTCTGGGCGGCGCGGAACAATGTGACGCTGGTCCAGCAGGCCGATAACGGCTTCCCGCTGCGCTCGGTCCGCATCGGGAACTGAAGC
>CANHTE010000438.1 GCA_947462945.1 Acetobacteraceae bacterium | reverse complement strand
CATCTGAGTGACGTCCATCCAGGATGGCCGACACGATGTCCGGCGCCAGGAGGGTCAGGCGGAGGAGACTACCGAGGTAGCCACGCTCGATCCGCTCCGCAGCCGCCATCTCGGTGATGGTCGTGTAGCGCCCCTCGTTCAGCATCCGTTGGTAACGAAACGCACGCGCCAGCGCCTTTACCAGCGCCGGGTCGGCCCGCGTGGTGACCGGCGCCACTCCACCGGTCATCGGCGTCACGATCGTCTTCCGGCCTGGCCGGTGCCGGATGGCCAGCGGCACCCGAACCGTGATGCTGGTCGCCGTGGTCATGCTGCCGACCTCAGCGCATCGGGAGCGATGGCGCCGAGGTCGCGGACGAGGCCGCCGAGCCCATCCAAGCGCAGCCGAATATCCGCGCCGGCCGGGCCGACCATCACCCGCTCCACCAGCGACCGCACGATCCGCGCCTGCTCGGCCGGAAACAGCTGTTCCCACAGCGGCTCAAGCCGATGCAGGGCGTCCTGGGTCTCGCCCTCGGTCAGGTCCGGCGCGTCCCTACGCGTAGCGCGCCAGGTGCCGACCACGATCTCCGGCTGCCGAAGCAGCGCCCGAACCTGATCGACCACCGCCGCCTCGATCTCCGCCGCCGAAACCCGGCGTACGATGCTGGTGTCGCCGACGGCGTCGCCCTTCGTCCTCATTCACGATCAGCTTGCGCGCCACCACGTCGTAGCCGAGCGGCACCTTGCCCCCCATCCACATGCCGCGGGCCCGGGAGGCGGCGAACTTGTCGCGGATCCGCTCGCCAATGACCTCTCTTTCGAATTGGGCAAAGCTCAGCAGGATGTTCAGCGTCAGGGGGCGGCCAAAGGCTTTTCGCCGAGCCGCCGGCAAAGATGGTCATCGTGCTCAGCCAATGGCACCCTGGCCGCTGCCTGCAATTCAACCGAGTTGATCGGAGAGGCCCGAGCATGCTCTTCAACCACGTCGCCCAACGCGTGCATGCGCGGCATTTCGAGACCGTGGCGAACATGATGCAGACCCAGCTAGGCTTTGTTGAACTTCGCCGGACCGACCGCTCGATCTGGCTGCGGCAGCCCGGCACGAAGGCGTCCGTGCCCGCTGGAGCAATTGCGCAAGCGCCGTGGTGCCGCTGCTCGGCAGCGGGCGGGCCAGCAGCTCGATTGCCGCAAGGCAGTCATGGACGGCCCGATGCCGTTCATAGAAGAAGCCCGATGCCTGCGCGAGATAGCCAAGCTTTGTGCCCTCGTACAAGCCACCAGCCCCCAGCGCCAAGAGTTGGCCGCCAACAAAGACCCAACCCGCCACGCCGGTCACCCCGGACCATCTGATGGGGGCACGCCAACCGACCTGTCCGAATTTCCCGAGCCATCTCTGCCAGTCATTGCCATATCATAAATTACTGAAATCGGATCAATAGCAATATATGTTTTACTATGATGAATATAATTCCATTGTTGAATCTTTGATATAACCCTCAAATTTCCATTTTGTTGGAAATTCTTCTAACCATGACTTAAGTGTACTAGGAAGAGTATGCTTTCCATCTAAATTTATCCAACTCAGATGACTCTGGTTAATATTAAGGCCCAATTGATATGCTAAAACAACTAATTCAGAGCAGTAGACGTTTTTCAAAACACCTTGATGTGATGTCATTCTTTTTTGATATTTCTCAAGTCTCTCTAAAGCGCTGCCATCGAAGGAGCTTGATCCAGCCCAACTTTTGAATATCGCCCGAGATGCACCATACTCGGCCGCACCCTTAATCTCGTTGGAAACATGTTGAATTTTTTGTGCTTCAGATCTGCTTAAATTCACAGCACGAAAACAATAAGCTTTTCCATTTTCCCAAGTAGTTTCTACAATACCCTTTTTAGTAGCGTGTATAACTTCAATTCCATTAGGAATTACATTGCTAATTATATTGAAATTACCTGTAACTATCCCGCAGTGGCCAAAATAGGGCTTCGTATCAATAATTATGTCGCATGCTTTTGCTTTTGGCATAGTTCGCTCCTTCAATAGCTCGGCTGACCCGTTTATACACTCAGGCCGCCGCCTGGCGAGTGATCACCCCTGACCAGCCGCGTCGCGCCATGCGTCTGCTTGCGTTAAGCAATTGCTGGGCGAATATGGCGCAACGCGTTTATCGGCTATAGGGGGCGTGCCGCAGTTTTTGAGTGGCTGGTGGGGGCCGTACGGCGCATGATCAAGGGGATCCACACCGCACGATAGACCCCGGGGGCGAACCCCCGGGGCTGTCGGGATCAGACGATCCAGAGCCCATCCATAATCGCCTGATTGGCCATGACGCCCGCCACGCCGGTATGGGCCGTGAAGCCGATCGTCGTGCTCTCGCCGGCCTTCAGCGTGCCGTTATAGTTGGCATCGTCCAAATCCAGCACGCCGCCGACGTTGCCGGCAATGGACGCGTGCCAGATGTCCTTCACGCCCCACTGGCTGCGCAGGCCGATATCCCAGTCAGTCACGTCGCGCGTCGCGGTGACCGTGATCTGCGCCGTGAAGCCGCCCCACCAGGATTCGACGATGTTGATGGCGCCAGTGACTTCGGGCCCGGCCGGGGGCGGGGTGGGTGCCTTCTCGGCGACAATCGAGAGCCCATCCATAATCGCCTGGTTGGCCATGACGCCCGCCACGCCGGTTTTGGCCGTGAAGCCGATCGTCGTGCTCTCGCCGGCCTTCAGCGTGCCGTTATAGTTGGCATCGTCCAAGTCCAGCACGCCGCCGACGCTGCCGGCATTGATCGCGTGCCAGACATTGTCCACGGCCCAGTTACTGCGCAGGCCGATATCCCAGTCGGTCACGTCGCGCGTCGCGGTGACGGTGATCTCCGCCTTAAAGCCGCCCCACCAGGATTCGACGATCTTGATGGCGCCGGTGACTTCGTCGCCGACCGGGGCCGGCTTCTCGGTCGAGAACAGGTCCTGCCAGGTCGAGGCGAGCGCGGCCTGACCTGTCAGCGTGATAGAGGCCGCCGCGTTGAAGTTGATGACGAGGTCGGTGCCCACGCT
>CANHTE010000437.1 GCA_947462945.1 Acetobacteraceae bacterium | reverse complement strand
GTGTCCGGCCGGATCGAGACACTCGGCCAGGAGGCCGGCGATGCAGCCGACCGGGCCGAGCGGATGCGCGGCAGTACCGATGCCGCGTCCAGCGCCCTTGAGGAGGTGCGCGGCACCCTGGTCCGCTCAGTGCGGGAATGCAGCGAGGCGGTGGAGCGTCGCAAATCGCCACGCATCCCGATGCAGCTTCCCGCCCGTCTGGAGTGGCAGGGGCAGCGGCACGAGGTTCAGCTTCAGGATTTGTCGGAAGGTGGGGCGGGGCTGGCGCCAGTGCCCGGCGTGGCGTTGGGCGCGCAGGTGGTGCTGGCGCTGGAGGGGCTTTCCGGTACCCTGCCCGGCCGCGTGGTGGATGCAGGCCCCCGCCATTGTGGCATTGCCTTCGCATTGGCGCCGGCCCAAACGGAGGGCCTGCGCCAATTCATCGCCGGGCGGCGCCAGGCCGCCTGAGCCGCCTCAAAACGCGCGCGAGAGCGAGCCATAGACGGCGCGGCGCAGCAGGAATTGCGGCGCGCCGACCCCGATGCCCGAGCCATCCCGCAGTTGGACGGTGCGGTCCGTCAGGTTGATCACATCCACCCGCGCGGTCCAGGCGCCGCCATCAAAGGCGCGGAATTGCTGCGCGAAGCTGAGGTTCCCGGTGGCATAGGCCGGCTGCTTTTCCGAATTGGCGAAGCCGCGCCGCAGCCCATTGCCATAAAACAGCGTGGCCGAGGCGGTGGCACCCTCCCACGGGCGATAACTCGCGCCGGCTGAGGCGGTGTAGAGCTGGTCATGATCAGTGCGGACATATTTGCCGGCGATATGCGCCAACTCGTCCGGCTCGAAGTTGAACTGGCTGGAATTGATGTTGCGCCCCTCCGCGCGGGAGACGGTGAGGTTGGCAAAGAGGTTCAGCCGCTCTGTCGTCCATTGCCCGGTGAATTCGGCGCCGTAGCTGCGGCCCTGGGCATAGTTGAAGGGCGTAAAGATGATGGCCCGTCCGAACTGCCCGAGGTCGAGCATGTTCGTCGCATCCTTGTACCAGGCATTGCTGCCCAGCGTGAGTTGCGGCGTGACGCGCTGCGAAATTCCGGCCGAGAAGTAATGACTGCGCTCGGGCCGGGGGGTGCCGCCGCTGGTCCCGGGCGGTGCGCCGGAGGTGTTGGCGAATTGGCCCAGGGTGAAGGGCGTGATGAGGTCCTGTGCGGGGGGCGTGAAATAGCGCGCATAGCCCAGGGTCAGCGTCGTGCCGTCCGAGGGCCGCCACACGGCGTTGATGCGCGGTGAGAGCTGGCCCTCCCGCACCGCCTGGTCGGCGTAATCGGCGCGCAGGCCGGCATTGATGGTGAAGCGCTCCGTCAGGCGCCACTCATTTTGCAGATAGGCGCCATGGAGCCAGGAGACGCGGCGCGTGCGACCGGAGACGGGAAATGCCGCATCCAGCACCGCGCCCTCCGCATCCACCGGAAACACGAAGGAGGTGTTGGCGGCGGTCACGCGCTCGGCCATGGTCATGACGCCGAAACGCAGGGTGTTGCTGGCATTGAGCCGGTAGGAGGCATCGGCCTGCAACCCCGCCGCCCGGGATTGGCGCCGCAGATCGGAGGCGACGCCGTTGAAGGCGAGTTCGCCGTTCACATCAGGCAGATAATGTGTGGAGGATTGCCGGCCAAACCCCGCCAACTGCCACTCCAGCGCATCAGCGCTGCCTTGCAGCGCCAGGATGCCGAACTGGTTGCGCTCCCATTGCCGGGCGCGCAGGGCGCCGCTGTTCAAGCCGAGTTCGCCCTGGACGGGGAATTGCTGGGGCTGGCCCGGGTTATTGGGCATCTGGAAGCGATTGGCCGAGGCACCGCCGATGAAGCTGATCCGCGTCCTGTCATCCAGCAGGCGGGAGGCGGAGAGCAGGCCGCGCAGCTGATCCGTCCGGTTGTGGAGGGCGTCATAGGCGCCGGTCGGCGGTTCGATGCCTTGCAGGCTTTGGCGGTAGGTTCCGGTGGCAAAGACATCCCAGCCGCCAAATACGCCGGCATAGCCGGCCGAAGGCTGGAAGCTGTTGAAGCTGCCGCCGGTGGCGCCGATCCAGCCGCCCGGATTGCTGGCGCCCGAGATCAGGTTCACATCCACAACACCGCCGGTGCGATAGCCGAATTGCGCCGGCAGGGAGCCGGTGATGAGCGAGAGCGAGCGGATGCCGCGCGCATCCAGAAAGGCGCCGAAGCCCTGGATGCCCTCGGGGATGGTCACGCCATTGATGCGATATTGCAGGTTGCGGTGTTCGCCGCGGATGTGAATTTCGCCGAAACTATCCTGCACCACGCCGGGAAAAGTGAGCAGAAGCTGGTTGATTGGCGCATCCAGGCCCTGGGGCAGGCCCTCGATGGATTTGCGGTCAAGGCGAGAGACGGTGGCGCCGAGGGCGGGGGAGATTTCAGCCCGCGCGGCATCCAGGCGGCGGGCCTGGACGATGGTTTCCGGCACTTCGGCGCTGGCCTGGGGGTCCGGCTGGGCGGTGCCCTCACGTGGGAGGAAGCCGGCGAGGAGCAGGAACGGGGCAAGACGGCGCATGGGGCGACCTCAAAACTAGAATGCCGAATTGTTATTTTATAACATTCGCTCTGCCAAGAGGGGTGGGATGGGGAGAAAGGTCGCAAGGCCAAGACCCCGCAAAGGTTGCGGCGCAGCCCGCGCCGGCCGGGCGCGAAGGCGCCGCGCAGCAGCAAATCCGGTGGCGCAGTCAGGGGAGGGGCGGAGACGGCCGAATGCGGCTCAGACAGCCGCGTTACAAGGATCAACGCGCGTCGGCCCGGTGTTTGGCCGAGACAATGCCACTGCGGGCATCACGCCAAGGCAAAGAGGCGATCTGGCCGCATGACCCGCTCGGAGCCGGCGGCGCGCGCACCACCCCACAGGGAGCCGGCCACCGAATCCAGGACGAGGACGCCATGCCGCGCCTCGAGTTCCAAAGCCGCGGGCAGGCCTCGGAAGTTGGTGCAGTGGATGACCACAGCCTCGGTCGGGCATTCCGTGATGGCCGCCTGCATCAGCGCCCCCACCTTT
>CANHTE010000436.1 GCA_947462945.1 Acetobacteraceae bacterium | reverse complement strand
CTATCCCGGCACCTGCCGCCATCTGCCCCGCGCCGAGGCCGAGGCGCGCATGGCCCACGGCGCGCCCCATGCGCTGCGCCTGAACACCCACCTCGCCCTTTCTATGACCGGCCCCCTGACCTTCACCGACCTGATCCATGGCCCGCGCCGCTGCACCCCTGAAGCCCAGGGCGATGTGGTGCTGGCGCGCAAGGACATCCCCGCCTCCTATCACCTCTGCGTCACCCAGGATGACGCAGAACAGGGCGTGACCCTGGTGACGCGAGGCGAGGATCTGCTGGAAGCGACCGACATCCAACGCCTGCTCCAGGCCCTGATGGGCTGGCCGGAACCGCTTTACGCCCATCACGGCCTGATCACGGATGCGCAGGGCAAGCGCCTGGCCAAGCGGAACGAGGCGCCGACGCTGCGCGCCATGCGCGCAAGTGGCATGAATCCAGGGGAGGTGCGCGCGGCCGCAGGCTTCCCCTAAGCTGCCGCTGTGACCCCACGCGCCACCGGCCTTTTGCTGCTTGTTCTGACCGGCCTGGGCTGGGGCTCCAACTGGCCCGCCATGCAATTGCTGTTGCGTGAGATGCCGCCGCTCGCCGCTCGCTCCTATGCCGGGCTTGCCTCCTCGTTGATCTTTGGGCTGGGGGCGCTCGCCTTCGGGATCAGCCTGCGTGTGCCACGCCCTTTCTGGGGGCGGCTCATGCTGTCCTCGCTGCTGAATGTGACGGCCTGGATGGGCCTTGCCACTGTCGGCCTGCTTTGGCTGAGCGCGGCCGAGGCCGCGACGCTGGCCTATACCATGCCGGTCTGGGCGGCCTTGCTGGCCTGGCCCATCCTGGGCGAACGGCCGAGTGCGGCCAAGCTTGGCGCGCTGGTGCTGGGCATTGGCGGGGTGGTGATTTTGTTTGCCGGGCGCGGGCTGGAGGTGGGGCTGGAGAAGCTGCCCGGCATGCTGATGCTGCTCTCCGCCGCCATGCTCTTTGCCTTGGGCGCGGTGTTGTCCAAGCGCTACCCCCTGCCGATGCATCCGGTCTCCGCCATGGTCTGGCAGGTGGGGCTGGGCTGCATGCCGCTATTTCTGCTGTCGCCCTTTCTGGAGACGGTGCGCCTGGGTGAGCTCTCGCCACTGGGCTGGTTCCTGATGGGCTGGATGGCGATTGTGGCGCTCGGCATCGCCTATCTCGCGTGGTTTGGCGCGCTGGCGCGGTTGCCGGCCTCCACCGCCACCATCGGCACGCTGCTTGTGCCGGTCGTGGCGGTGCTCGCCACCGGGCTGCTGCTGGGCGAGAATTTGGGCCTGCGTGAATGGGGGGCGCTGGGCTTTACCCTGGCGGGCGTCCTCCTCGCCACGCGGCCACGCGCATGACGCAGCGCAACTTGGGCCTCATCCTGCTGATGGCGACGGCGGTGAACTGGGGCGCCACCTGGCCCATTCTGAAGATCCTGCTGGTGGAGTTGCCGCCGCTCACGCTGCGCGCCATCGGAAGCGGAACGCTGGCGGTGGCATTGGCGCTCGGCGCCTTGGCCTTTGGCGTCCGGCTGAGCGTGCCGGCTGAGCAACGCGGGCGGCTGGTGCTTTACGCGCTGCTGAACGTCACCGCCTGGATGGCCTTCGGCACGCTCTCGCTGCGCTGGCTGACGGCCTCCGAGGCTGCGATCCTGGCCTATACCATGCCGGTCTGGGCGGCGCTCTTCGCCTGGCCCATCCTGGGCGAGAAGCCGGGGCCGACGCGGATCGCTGGGTTGGCCTTGGGCTTTGGCAGCGTCCTGATCCTGTTTGCCGGGCGCGGCGTGGAATTGGGGATGGAGAAGCTGCCGGGGTTGCTGTTCATCCTCGCCTCCGCGCTGCTGTTTGCGCTGGGCGCCGTGCTGTCCAAGCGGCGGCCCCTGATGCTGCATCCCATCACGGCGCTGGCTTGGCAGATGGCGATTGGCTGCCTGCCCATGGCGATCCTGGCACCCTTGATCGAACCATTTGAGCCCGCGCTCGTTTCCACCACGGTCTGGCTCTGGTTCGGCTGGTTCATGATCGTCTCGATGGGCGTGTCCTACCTCACCTGGTTTGGCGCCCTGGCGCGGCTGCCGGCCTCGGCGGCCGCCATTGGCACGCTGCTGGCCCCTGTGCTGAGTGTGCTGGGCGCCGGCATTTTCCTGGGTGAGCCCTTGGGCTGGCGTGAGGCGCTGGCGCTGGTTGGCACGCTGGGCGCGGTGGCGCTGGCCGTCGGACTGCGCGATAAGCCCCGATGACCCCCATTCTTCGCCTGCAACCCGGCCGGGACCGCCGGGTGAAATCCGGCCACCCCTGGGCCTTCTCCAACGAAATCGTGATGGATGCCGCGGCCCGCGCCCTGGCCCCCGGCGCCGCCATTCGCCTGGAAGGCGATGACGGCGTGAAGCACGGCATCTGGCAGTTCAACGCGCATAGTCTGATCGCCGCCCGCGTGCTGGACCGCACGGCCACAGCATCGCCCGATGCCGCCTGGTTCCAGGCGCGCATCGCCGCCGCCTTGAAGCTGCGTGAGCAATTGGGCATTGGCCGCTTCTGCCGCCTGGTGCATGCCGAGGCCGATGGCCTGCCCGGTTTGATCCTGGACCGCTTCGATGACGTCATCGCCCTCCAGGCGAATTCCGCCGGCATGGAAGCGGCCACGCCGATGATCGTGGAAGCGCTGCGCCACTTGCTGAATCCGCGCAGCATCCTGGCCCGCAATGACAGCCCGGTGCGCGCACTGGAAGGGCTGGCGCTGGAGACGAAGCTCCTGCACGGCACCGAGGCGCGCGCCCGCGTCGAGGAAGGCGGCCTGGCCTTTGAGGTGGATTTGCTCTCCGGCCAAAAGACCGGCTGGTTCTTTGACCAGCGCGAAAACCGCGCGCGCGTTGCGGCCCTGGCCCCGGGCGCCAGCATGCTCGATGCCTTCTGCCACACCGGCGGCTTCGGCCTCCTGGCCGCGCGCGCTGGCGCCCGCGAGGTGACCTTGCTGGACCGCTCTCAGCCTGCCCTCGAACTCGCCATGGCCTCGGCTGCCGCCAATGGTTTGCAGGGGCGCGT
>CANHTE010000435.1 GCA_947462945.1 Acetobacteraceae bacterium | reverse complement strand
CTTTGACGAAGCGACTGCCATCCTCGCCGGCGATTCGCTGCAATGCCATGCCTTTTCCGTGCTGGCCGAGGAAGCGACCCATCCGGACCCGGCCGTGCGCATCGAATTGGTCCGCATGCTGGCGCGCGCCGCCGGCCCGCGCGGCATGTGCGGCGGCCAGATGCTGGACATCATGGCCGAACAGGCGACCAGCCCGCTGGAGGAACCCGCCATCGGGCGCCTGCAATTGCTCAAGACCGGCAAGCTGATCGAGTTCTCGGCCGAGGCCGGCGCCGTGCTGGGCAAGGCCGCCTCCTCGCAGCGGCACGCGCTGGCGGCTTACGGGCGGGACCTGGGCGCCGCCTTCCAGATCGCCGATGACCTGCTGGATGCCACCGCCAGCACGGAGGTCATGGGCAAGGCCACGGCCAAGGATGCCGGGGCGGGCAAGGCCACGCTGGTGGGGCTGCTGGGCATCGAACGCTCCCGCATGCAGGCGGAACGGCTGGTTGCACAAGCGCGAAACCATATCGACATGTTCGGGGACCGCGCTGAATGGCTGCGCGCCCTGGCCGACTACGTGATTGAGCGGAGAAACTGAATGCAAGACCGCATGCAAGATCGCCCTGCCACCCCGCTGCTGGACCGGGTGCGCATTCCGGCCGATATGCGCAACCTCTCCAACGAACAGCTGCGCCAGCTGGCCGATGAAGTGCGCGCCGAGACCATCAGCACCGTCTCGGTCACCGGCGGCCATCTGGGCTCCTCGCTCGGCGTTGTGGAGCTGACCGTCGCGATCCATGCCGTGTTCGATACGCCAGATGACCGGCTGATCTGGGATGTCGGCCACCAGTGCTATCCGCATAAGATCCTGACCGGCCGGCGGGACCGCATCCGCACGCTGCGCCAGGGCGGTGGGCTGTCCGGCTTCACCAAGCGCAGCGAAAGCGAATACGACCCCTTCGGCGCGGCACATTCCAGCACCAGCATCTCGGCCGGCCTGGGCATGGCGGTGGCCAGCGCCATCCAGGGCAAGCCGCGCAATGTGATCGCCGTGATCGGCGATGGCTCCATGTCCGCCGGCATGGCCTATGAAGCCATGAACAATGCGGGGGCCGAGAAGGCCAACCTCATCGTCATCCTGAACGACAATGACATGTCCATCGCGCCCCCGGTGGGTGCCATGTCGGCCTATCTCAGCCGCACCATCTCCTCCCGCCCCTTCCTTTCGGTGCGCGAGTTCATGGCCAAGATGGCAAAGAACTTCCCAGGCCCGATCGAACGCGTGGCCAAGCGGGCCGATGAATATGCCCGCGGCCTGCTGACCGGCGGCACCTTGTTCGAGGAGATGGGCTTCTATTACGTCGGCCCGATTGACGGCCACAACATGGACCACCTGCTGCCCGTGCTGCGCAACCTGCGCGACACCGAGCACAAGGGGCCCTTCCTGATCCATGCCGTCACCCAGAAGGGCAAGGGCTACGCCCCCGCCGAAACGTCTGGCGACAAATATCACGGCGTCCAGAAGTTCAACGTCATCACCGGCGAACAGCAAAAGGCGCCGCCCGGCCCGCCGGCCTATCAGAAGGTCTTCGCGCAATCGCTGATCGCGGAGGCCGAGGTGGATGACCGCATCGTGGCGGTGAATGCCGCCATGCCATCGGGCACCAGCCTGGATATGTTCGCCAAGCGCTTCCCGGACCGCTGCTTCGATGTGGGCATCGCCGAGCAGCATGCCGTCACCTTCGCCGCCGGCATGGCGACCGAGGGGCTGAAGCCCTTCTGCGCCATCTACTCCACCTTCCTGCAGCGCGGCTATGATCAGGTGGTGCATGACGTGGCGCTGCAGGGCCTGCCCGTGCGCTTCGCCATGGACCGCGCCGGCCTGGTCGGCGCCGATGGCGCGACGCATGCGGGCAGCTTCGACATCGCCTATCTCGGCTGCCTGCCCGGCATGGTGCTGATGGCCTCGGCCTGCGAGGTCGAACTGTCCCACATGATCGCCACCATGGCGCAGATCGATGACGCGCCCTCGGCCGTTCGCTATCCGCGTGGCGAGGGCTTCGCACTGGAACCCCTGCCCGCGCGCGGCAGCGTGCTGCCCATCGGGCGCGGCCGCATCCTGCGCGAAGGCAGCAAGATCGCCATCCTCAGCTATGGTGCGCGCTTGCAGGAATGCCTGAAGGCCGCCGATGAACTCGCCGCCTTCGGCCTTTCCACCACCGTCGCCGATGCGCGCTTCGCCAAGCCGCTGGACACCGCCCTGATCGAGCAACTGGCCCGCCACCATGAGGTGCTGATCACCATCGAGGAAGGCAGCATGAACGGCTTTGGCGGCCTGGTGATGCATCATCTGGCGCTGCGCGGCCTGCTGGATCACGGCCTGAAATTCCGCCCGATGACCCTGCCCGATATCTGGATTGATCACGAAAATCCGAAGAAGCAATACGATACGGCCGGGCTGAATGCGCCACAGATCACGGCCATGGCCCTCGCGGCCCTGGGCCGGGAAGCGCTGGTGGAGCCGGCGCGGGCCTGAGTGGCGGTCTCCTGAGCGCGGCGCATGGCCGCGAAGCAGCGGGCCGACCTCGCACTGGTTGAGCGCGGCCTGGCGGAAACACGCACCCGCGCGCAGGCCTTGATCATGGCGGGCCTCGTCTATTCCGGCGAGGTTCGGATCAACAAGCCGGGCGAGATCATCGCGGAGGGGCGCGCGCTGGAATTGCGCGGGCAGGATCACCCCTGGGTGTCACGCGGGGGCGTGAAGCTGGCACACGGCATCGCGCATTTCGGCCTCTCGCCGGAGGGGCTGGTGTGCCTGGACCTGGGCGCCTCAACCGGCGGTTTCACGGATGTGCTGCTGCATCACGGCGCAGCGCATGTCTATGCGGTGGATGTCGGGCATGGGCAATTGGCCTGGAAGCTGCGCCATGATCCGCGCGTGACGGTGATGGAGCGGGTGAATGCCAGGTATCTGGTGAGTGTGCCGCCTCGCGCGGCCCAAGATGGGCCGCTGCCGGCGGAATCCCTGCCGCCTCGCGCGGCCCAAGATGGGCCGCTGCCG
>CANHTE010000434.1 GCA_947462945.1 Acetobacteraceae bacterium | reverse complement strand
GGCCGCCGCCCCCACCGAGGCGGGCAGATGACAGGTGGCCACAAAGCCCGGCAGATGAACGGCCAAGAAACTCACATGCAGGCCGCAGACCGAGAATCCGAAAAAGATGAACCAGAAGGTGGGCGAGGTCATGCCGCTGCGCAGCGCCTGCATCGCCGTCTGGTCATCCTGGCCCGGCTTGGGGGGCGCGGGCCGGCCATCCAGCGGCAGCGCGAGCGGGATCATCAGCAGCGCCGCCCCGGCCAGCAGGAACAGCGCCCCCTGCCAGCCGGCCAGGCTGATGCCCAGCTGCGCCAGCGGCACCACCATGAACTGCCCGAAGCTTGAACCCGCCGTGCCCATCCCCACCGCGCGGCCGCGCAAATTCTCGGGCAGCAGCCGCGTCAGGCTCGCATTGATCACGGGCATCCCGGCCGCCGAAACGGCCACCCCCATCACAATCCCGGCGAAGAAGGTGAACATGGGCAGGCCCTCACTCAGCGACATGCCCAGGATGCCGATGCTGTAGAGCGCGGCACCGCCCATGATCACCGCGCGCCCCCCAATCCGGTCCGCCACCTGGCCGATCACGGGCTGGGCAAAGCCGTTCAGCAGGACCTGGAGCGCGATGGCAAAGGCAAAGCCCGAGCTGGACCAGCCCAGCGCATTGGTCATGGGCGCCAGGAACAGGCCGAAGCTCTGGCGCAAGCCCGTCGCCAGCGCCGCGCAAATGACGGCGCAGGCAATCAGCATTCCAGCGCCGCGAGGGGTGGCGAGCATGGGTCATCTCCAAAGGGTGCGGGAGTGTTCCATGCCGGCGCCACTGGCGGCAATTGTGCCTCGCAAACAAGCATTCCATCCGTGGTTGGCGGTGCAGCCTTGCCGAAATTCCCGTCTTCCTCGCAGGGGTGGCGTTGCGCGCCCCCACGCGCCGCGCTACCGCCGCCGCGCCATGTCCCTTTCCACCGATGATTTCGACTACGCCCTGCCCGAGGCCTTGATCGCGCAATCCCCCATCCGCCCGCGTGACGCGGCGCGGCTGCTGGTGGTGCGCGACGAAGCCCTGGAGGATCGCGGCGTGCGGGACCTGCCCGCCCTGCTCCGCCCCGGCGATGTGATGGTGGTGAACAACACCCAGGTCATTCCCGCCCGCCTGCATGCCCGGCGCGGCGAGGCCAAGATCGAAATCATGCTGAACCGTGCTGAGGGCGATGGCACCTGGCACGCCTTGATCCGCAACGCCCGCCGCCTGCGGGTGGGCGATGAGGTGCGGATCGAGGGCGCGGACCTCACCGCGCGCGTCCTGGAGAAATTCGAAGGCGGCAGCGCGCGCCTGGATTTCGGCCGCGATCCGGCAAAGCTGGCCCAGGCCCTGGAACAGGCGGGCGAGATGCCCCTGCCCCCCTATATCCACCGGGACACCCCGCGCGGCGAGGATCGTGCCGATTACCAGACCATTTTCGCCGACAGGCCTGGCGCGGTTGCGGCCCCCACCGCCAGCCTGCATTTCACGCCCGAAATCCTCGCCGCGTTGGAGGCCCGCGGCGTCCAGCGCGCCACCGTGACCCTGCATGTCGGCGCCGGCACTTTTCTCCCGGTGCGCGAGGGCGACCCGCGCGCCCATAAGCTGCACCATGAATGGGGTGAGTTGCCGGAGGAAGCCGCCGCCACCATCAACGCTGCCCGTGCCGAAGGGCGGCGCATCCTCTGCTGCGGCACCACCGCGCTGCGGCTGCTGGAGACGGCGGCACTCGGCATCACCGACCGCCGCGCCCCCATCCCGCCCTATCGCGGCCTGACCGACCTCTACATCCTGCCCGGCTTCGAATTCCGCGCGGCCGACCTGCTGATGACGAACTTCCATCTGCCCAAATCCACCCTGCTGATGCTGGTCTCGGCCTTTGCCGGCCATTCCCGCATGCGCGCCGCCTATGCCCATGCGGTGGCCCAGGGCTATCGCTTCTTCTCCTACGGAGACGCCTCCTTGCTGTATCGCGCGCCATGACCCTGCACTGGACCCATGCCGCCACCGATGGCCGCGCCCGCGCCGGCATGCTGCACACCGCCCATGGCGAGGTGCCCACGCCCGTCTTCATGCCCGTCGGCACCGCCGGCACGGTGAAGGCGATGACGGCCGATGCCGTGCGCTCCACCGGCGCGCGGATGGTGCTGGGCAACACCTATCACCTCATGCTCCGCCCCACGGCCGAGCGGGTGGACCGGCTGGGGGGGCTGCACCGCTTCATGGATTGGCACGGGCCGATTCTGACGGATTCCGGCGGCTTCCAGGTCATGAGCCTGTCCGGCCTGCGCAAGATGGATGAGGATGGCGTCACCTTCCAAAGCCATGTGGACGGCTCCAAGCACCGCCTGACGCCGGAGCGCAGCATCGAAATCCAGCGCCTGCTGGGCGCCGATGTCACCATGAGTTTCGACGAGTGCACCCCCTTTCCCGCCACGCATGAAGTCGCGGCCGCCTCGATGCGCCTTTCCATGCGCTGGGCCGCGCGCGGGCGCGCTGCCTTCGTGGAACGGCCCGGCCATGGCCTGTTCGGCATCGTCCAGGGCAGCACCTATGAGGATCTTCGCGCCGAAAGCGCCGCCGCCCTCATTTCCATTGGCTTCGAGGGCTATGCCATTGGCGGCCTGGCCGTGGGCGAAGGCCAGGAGGCCATGTTTTCCACGCTCGACTTCACCACCCCCATGCTGCCCGAAGCCCATCCGCGATACCTGATGGGCGTGGGCAAGCCGGCCGACCTGCTGGGCGCCGTGCGGCGCGGCGTGGACATGTTCGACTGCGTAATCCCCACACGCTCCGGCCGGATGGGCCGCGCCTATACCTCACGCGGGCAACTCAATCTGCGCAACGCCAAATACGCCGAGGATACCCGCCCGCTCGACCCCGATTGCAGCTGCCCGGCTTGCCGCAACCACAGCCGCGCCTACATCCACCACCTGCTGAAATGCGAGGAGATGCTCGGGCCCATGCTGCTCTCCTGGCACAACATCCACTACTATCAGGCGCTGATGGCCCGCATGCGCGACGCCATCCTGGCTGGCCGCT
>CANHTE010000433.1 GCA_947462945.1 Acetobacteraceae bacterium | reverse complement strand
CGCAATCAGGGTTCCAGCGTCTTCACCAGCCGCAGCCCCTTCGTTTTCGTGCTCGTGTTCGCCGTCTCGTCAGCGAGGAAGCCGTTCATGAGCCAGCCCGCGACCAGGCTGATCGTCTTCTTCGGAGGCATGCCAAACTCCTGCTTGGCCCAGTCTGGGAAGTAGCGCCCACCACGGCGTGTGTTCGGCTGGTGTGAAAATGGCGTCCCCGCCTTCCACCGCCGATCAATCTCATCCTGCATCCGCCGGAGCGTCTCCCACGACACGCGGTCCTGCGCCGTACTGGCATCGGCGCACAGCAGCACGCCGTCCTGCCAGGTAAGCCGGATGGAGGCATCCCGGGCGGCATAGTTGGCCTTCTTGCGGGATAGGATGCGCACATCCGCATCGTCGCCTTTCTCCCTCTCCAGATAGAGGCGGGAGCGCACCGTGTTGTTCCATGCGGTGCTGCCGCCCGTGCCCTCGCCAGTCTGAAGCCCGGAGGCCGAGGGGTGGGCCAGCAGCACCACAGCGCACTTCATCTCGCGCGCCAGGCTGGCCAGCGCCATCTGGATGAACCAGCGGACCTTGCTCCGGTCGATCTCGCTGTCCGGATAGAGATCGGCCGCGGTGTCGGCGATCACGAGATCCGGCTTCCACTTCTGGCAGGTGATGCGCAATGCCTCATGGAAGGCGGTCAGATTGCCTTCCATGCCATTGAACCGGACGAGCGCGTTGTCCTCGCCCAGGCGGGACAGGAGCCGCATCTCCGCCAGGTCATTCATGTTGGCGCCGAGCGCGCGGTTGATCGCCTCTTGCCGGCGCTGAAGCTCGTCTTCGTCATCCTCGCAGAAGACGCCCAGCGTGCGGCCGCGCTTCACGTCCAGGCCGAGCCACGGCGCGCCGATCGAGCAGCACGTCATCAGCTGCTGCGCGGCGAGCGTCTTGCCGATGCCGCCGTCTCCATAGAGCGCGGTGACGACACCAGACGGCACCCAGTCAGGCACCACCCAGCGCCGGGCTGGGGCGGGTTGGGTCCATGCGCGCGGGTCGAGAAGCGGCAGGGCTTGAGCCGGCGCCACTGGCGACGCATCCCGCGGAGCCTCGGCCGAAGTGCCACCCGATGCGGCTCCAGGTGAGCCTACAGGCGCGAGCCGTGCAGCGCGCGCTGCCAGGGTCGGCGCGGCTGCGCGCTGCGCAGCGTCGAAGCCGGCGCCGAAAGGGTCGGGCATGTTGTCGATCATGGCGCGGGCACCCGCGGCACATCGCGGCCCAGCAGCTTCGCCAGTCGGAACGCAGCTTTGCCGCGTGTCATCCCGAAGCGATGCGCCGCCAGCTCGAGCATGCACGATCCATGAATGGCGCGCTCTGGAAGCAACACCCATCGGCCGAGCCAGGCTTCAACGGCGACCGTGGCCGGCATATCGGCGCCCTCGGCCATTTCGAGGACCGGCCCGGCGGCGTCAGGCCACCAGGTGGGCTTGGCGACGTGGCTGGCGGTCCGGTGCGTCAGGCCCATGGCCGCAAGCGCGGCAGGCATCACGGCCTCATCCGCGAGCGTCAGTGCAAAAAGTCGCCAGTCAGGCGAGCCTGGGGCCAGCCCGCGCGTTCGGTCGGCATCAAGGCGACGGCGCATGGGCTCACCCGCCGCAAAGAAGTCGGCACCGAAGACGGGCCATTCGTCCGCCTCCGCCAGATCGTCGGGTCCGCTCATGTCGCGCGCCCCTCCACCATATCGGTCAGCGAAGCCAGCACGCCGCGCTCCCACGGCGTCAGCGTTCGGCGCAGCTGCACCCAGCGGAGGAACAGGCGCTGCGCCGGCAGGAGGTCCCCGCCCAACGCCAGCAGCCAGCGCGCGTGCATGACGTGCAAAGGCCCTGAGACGGCAGCAGCGCGCACCACATCCAGCCATGTCAGACGCGCCCCATCGAGGAGCGCACTGGCCTTCGCAGCCGCCACCGCTCGCTCGGCCTCATTCGGCGAGGCGAGCAGGCCCGCAATGCGTGCCAGCTTGGCCGCCTGCCTCGGCTCCAGCATCCACGTCATGCAACCGCACGCAGGCGCGCATGGCATTGAAGCGCGTCCGCAAGGCTCTCAAAAGCCAGGAGAACGACTCCGACCTCATCGGTCAGACACGCCGCCGCCAAGCGCAACCCGTTCGCGTCAGGCCAACTTAGCCCCGCGGGGTGATGGATGAGGCAAGCAAGACCGCTCGTGCCTCTCTCGGGATCGGTGCTCGGCTCCGCCTGGACGCTCCCGAAGGCCACGACATGGGGATACGGCGCGAACTGTTGCAGCACATACAGCCGGGCGCATCGCCCGTAGTGGATAATGCTGGCGTTCGCGTCACGGGGTGCGCTATGAGCGAAATCGTCGTGCCGGCCAGCCGACTTTTCGCCCTCGCGCTCCGGCTGACCGCCGGGCGCGGGGGTTTTCATTTCGAAAGCCCCTCATCCCCACCCAGGCGCTTCGCCTGACGGGCAGCGCGCGCTTCAGCAGCTGATGACCGCGTGGCCTCGAGCGCCGCGTCCACCTCGGTCAGACGCCACCGGGCAGCGCGTGAACTCGGATAGAACGGCTTGGGCAATCGGCCTTCCGACACGCCTCGCCAGACGGTCGAAACATCGGTGCCAATATAGGCGGCGAGCCCTTTGGCGTTGACCACTGGCCCGCGTGGCGCAGGGCCGCTTGCGTCGGGAGAGTGCCCGAAATTGTGATGGAGAGCGGAGGGCAGGACTTCGGATGAGATCGCTTTGGACATGGCGTGGCTCCTTCCTAATCCCGTGTCCAGAGAGCCCCTGTCCCCGTCTAGTACTTTTTGCGGGTCTCTGAAGTTTTCCCGCTCGCCGCTCATTCCCCGGCACTCCCGGCGGAGCAAGCGGCGCGATTTTTTCCAGCCCGTTCCGCCGACTCCAGGGCATCAGCGATGGCATCTTCTTTGCAGGTCGTGGCCCACCGTGGCGCCCGCATCTCCAGCAGGGCCACGAGGTTTTCCGCGCCGGCGGCGAGGCGCTGGCTGAGCCACGGCAGCGCTAGGCGCATCGGCTCCGAGCCCGCTGCGTTAGGGTCCT
>CANHTE010000432.1 GCA_947462945.1 Acetobacteraceae bacterium | reverse complement strand
GTGTCGGTCCGATCATTGTCAGTCCCGGGCATGCTTTTCTTCCTCACTCTTGCGCCGCGCGTTTAAGCATGGCCCTGTTGATAGGTCCATGGAGGCCCCCCTGCTGCAAGCGTGTGAATTGGCCTGTTGGCGGTCGGAACGATTGGTCTTTGCCGGGCTTTCCTTCGAAATCAGCCCTGGCGAGGCCGTCCTGCTCACCGGGGCCAATGGGGCGGGCAAATCCTCGCTGCTGCGGCTGCTGGCCGGGCTGATCCCGGCGGCCGAGGGCTCGCTCTCCTGGGGGGGGGCGGATTGCTTCGCGGATTTGCCGGCGCATGGCGCCCGGCTGCGCTATATCGGCCATCAGGATGCGCTGAAGCCGGCGCTGACGGCGCGCGAAAACCTCGATTTCTACGCCCGCCTCTGGGGCGGCGAGCCGGAGGCGGCGCTGGCGGCGCTGGACCTCACTTCCCTGGCCGATCTTCCGGCGCGGGTGCTCTCATCCGGCCAGAAGCGGCGGCTGGCCCTGGCGCGGCTGGCCCTGGCGCCGGCCCGGCTTTGGCTGCTGGATGAACCTTCGGTGGGGCTGGACGCGGCCTCGGTCACACGGCTTGGCCCGCTTTTCGCGGCGCATCGGGCGGCGGGGGGCATCGTGCTGGCCGCCACCCACCTGCCGCTGCCGCTGCCCGATGCGCGGGAGTTGCGGCTGTGATCGCGCTGCTGCTGCGCGAATTGCGCCTGGCCATTCGCCACCCGGCGGACACGCTTTCGGCCGTCATGTTCTTCGTGCTGGTGGCGGCCATGTTTCCCTTTGGCGTCGGCCCCTCGCCCGAATTGCTGACGCGCCTGGCCCCCGGCGTCCTGCTGGCGGCCGCCCTGCTGGCCGCCCTGTTGCCGCTGGATCGCATGTTCGGCGCCGAGGCTGAGGACGGCTCGCTGGACCAGCTGCTGCTCTCGGGCCTGCCGCCGGCTGGCATCGCCGCGGTCAAGGCATTGGCGCATTGGATCACCACCGGCATTCCGCTGGTGCTGGCCACGCCGCTCGCCGCTGCCCTGCTGAACCTGCCGACGGAGGCCTGGCCAGCGGCGATGCTGGCGCTGGGGCTGGCCTCGGCCATTCTCTCGGTGTTTGGCGCGGCCGGCGCGGCGCTGACGCTGGGCGCCCGGCGCGGCGGCGTGCTGCTGCCGCTGCTGGTGCTGCCGCTCTCCATCCCGGCCGTGATCTTCGGTGCGGCCGCCATCGAAGCGGCGGCCAGCGGGCTGGAAGCGCGGCCCTATCTGCTGCTGGAGGCGGCGATCCTCGCCCTCGCCATGCCGCTGGCCCCCCTAGCCGCCGGGGCGGCCCTGCGGGGAGATTGAGCTGGGCGCTTTGGGTGGCCCTGGTGCCGGCGGCACCCCATCTGGTGCCGGCGGCACCCCATCTGGTGCTGGCGGCACCCTTTCTGGTTCTGGTGCTGGCGGCGGCCGCGGAGCGGCTGCAAGGCCCGGGACCGGTTCTGTTTCGGCATCCGCGCCTCAGCCAGGACGGGCAGATGTTCAATATCCTGACGCTGCGCACCCTGGGTTGGGACCCGGGCGATGACGGCACCCGCGGCGTTCTGCCCGGCGATGCCCGGATCACGCGCCTGGGCCGCGTGCTGCGGGCCATGTGCTCTGATGAATTTCCCCGGCTGGTGAATATTTTGCGGGGTGAGATGAGCCGGTTCGCGCCGCGCCCGCGTGTCGCGATGATCCAGGTGGCCGGGCAGCCCCTGGCTGAGCTGCTGTCCAGCTACGGCGCGCGGCCCAGGGTGAAGCCGGGCATGACGGGCTGGGCACAGGTGAATGGCTTGTCCGGCACGATCGTGAAACTGGAAATGGCGGAAACGGTGATCGCGCATGACCTCGCCTATCTCAGCGAATGGTCCTTTTGGCTGGATTTGGGGGTCCTGGCGCGGGCGGTAAAGCCGCGCGAAGGGCCCTTGCGGAACGCCAGAGCATAGGGAGTGAGCCCTTGCGAACGGAGCATGCTCTAGGTCCCCCAGGTCGGCCCACGCATTTCACGCACCAGCTTGCGGCCGATCGCCTCGGCGAAGTCAGTGAAATCCGCGCATTCCATCGCGAAGCTGCCAGCGCCACCGATCACCTCCGCGGCGTAATGCGTGACGAGGTCCGGCTCCTCATTCACCACGGCCAGCCCGTTGATCACCACGCCGGCGGCCACGGCCACGTCCCGCACCGGGCCGGAAGCGCGGCCGCGATTGCCCGCCCCATCGCCCGAGACATCCACCACCTGGCGCGTGGCCGGGGCAGGGCAGCGCGCGAGCAGGGCGAGGGCCGCCACCAGCCCATCACCCAGGGCGGTGGCGCCGGCGCGGGGCAGCCGGGGGGCGGCCAGCAATGCCTCGGCCATCGCGGCGCCCTCGGCACGGGAGGCGAGGCGAGTCCAGGGCAAGGCGAGGTCCTGCGCCTCGGACCAGAAAAGCACCGCCACGGCCACGGCACCGCGCGGGCCACCCATGGCGGCCGCCATCACATCGGCATCCTGGAAAGCGGCGGAGAGGCCGCCGATCATCAGCGCGAATTCCGCGTAATCCACACTGGCCGAAACATCCACGGCGAGCACCAGAGCAAGGTCAACGGGCTCCATGAGAAGCCTCGCAAAGCCGGTACGGTTCTGTCACGTTTTCCACCCTGTCCACCGTCGGAGCTTTCCCTGCAATGACGCCAGCTTCCCGCGCGCCCAGGATTTGTTGCGAATTGCCAATATTCGGCCCGAATAACCAGGCCAGCTTGCGCCATCGCAAGGCGCCCTGATCTCCGTCATGCAATTGTCACTTCAAGAACAGGAGGCGACATCATGCACACGCGCACCATGGCGGAGATGGTCCGTCACCAGGACCCGTTGACGATGACGGCAGGCGCCTCGGTTCAGGAGGCCTGCGCGGCCATGCACCGACGGCGCGTCGGCGCCGTCCTGATCGTGGAGGGCCAGCGCCTTCTGGGCATCTTCACCGGCCGTGATGCGGTGCATGCACTGGCCGTGGGGCTGGACCCGCAACGCACTTTGGTTGGCCAGGTGATGACGGCCGAG
>CANHTE010000431.1 GCA_947462945.1 Acetobacteraceae bacterium | reverse complement strand
TCGCCGCTCGGCTTCAACATCAACATGTGCGGCCCCGTCATCATCGAGTTCGGCACGCCCGCGCAGAAGGCGCGCTTCCTGCCGCGCATGCGCAACCTGGATGATTGGTGGTGCCAGGGTTTCTCCGAGCCTGGCGCCGGCTCCGACCTCGCGGGGCTGAAGACCAAGGCGGTTCTTGAGAACGGCGAATGGGTGATCAACGGCCAAAAGACCTGGACCACGCTGGCCCAGCACGCCGACTGGATCTTCGTCCTCGCCCGCACCGATTTCGCCGCCAAGAAGCAGGAGGGGATTTCGTTCCTGCTGGTGGACATGAAGACCCCCGGCATCACCGTGCGCCCGATCATCACGATCGAGGGCGGGCATGAGGTGAATGAGGTCTTCTTCGACGATGTCCGCGTTCCGGCCGATCAATTGGTGGGCGAGGTGAACAAGGGCTGGGATTGCGCCAAGTTCCTGCTGGGCAATGAGCGCTTCGGCCAGGCCCGCGTCGGCGCCTCGCGCGAACGCATCCGGCGCCTGAAGATGATCGCCAGGGAAACGCTCGATGGCGGCCGCCCGCTGATCGAGGATCCCGAATTCCGCCGCCAGGTGACGGAGATGGAGATCGAGCTGAAGGCGCTGGAGATGACCGTCATGCGCGTCATCGCCAATGAAACCAAGCGCGCCGGCACCGGCAAGCCGGACCCCGCCACCTCCGTCCTCAAGATCAAGGGCACCGAGATTCAGCAGGGCGTCTCCGAGCTTCTGATGAAGGCCGCCGGCCCCTATGCCTGGGTGGATGGGGACCCCGATGCCGAGGGCAGCAATGATTGGGATGTGGCGCCCGACTGGGCCTTCGGCCTGGCCGGCGTGTATTTCAACTGGCGCAAGCAGAGCATCTACGGTGGGTCCAACGAGATCCAGCGCAACATCATGGCCAAGGCCTTTTTGGGACTCTGATGCATCATGGATTTTGATCTGAACGAGTCCCAGTCGCTCCTGCAGGACAGCATCCGCAAGACGCTGACGGCGAAATACGGCTTCGAGAATCGCCGCGCCTATATGGCCAGCGAAACCGGCTGGAGCCGCGAGATGTGGGCGCAATACGCCGAGCTGGGTCTGCTCGGCCTGCCCTTCTCGGAGGAGGATGGCGGCTTTGGCGGCGGGCCGGAGGAAACCATGCTCGTCGCCGAGCAGATGGGCCGGCACATCACGCTGGAGCCCTGGTTCAGCACCGTGGTGCTGGGCGGCGGTTTTCTACGCCATGGCGCCGATGCCGCCCTGCGCCAGCAGATGGTGGAGGGCGTGGCTTCGGGCGAGACCCTGCTCGCCTTCGCGCAGGTGGAACGCCAATCCCGCTATGACCTGTTCGACGTGCAGACCACGGCGAAGAAGGATGGCTCAGGCTGGCTCATCACCGGCCGCAAGGGCATGGTGCTGCATGGCGATACGGCGGATCACATCTTCGTGACCGCGCGCGTCTCTGGCGCTTCGCGCGATCATGGCGGCATCGGCGTTTTTGTCGTGCCGGCTAAGGCCGATGGCGTCTCCGTGCGCGGCTTCCGCACCGTGGATGGCCAGCGCGCGGCGGAAGTGGATTTCACCGCAGCCCGCGCCACCCATGTGCTGGGCGATGCCGAGGGCGGGCTGCCGCTCATCGACCGCGTGGTGGATGAGGCCATCGCCGTCCTCGCGGCCGAGGCAATCGGCGCCATGGATGTCGTGCACAACATGACGCTGGAATATCTCAAGACGCGCCAGCAATTCGGCCGCGCCATCGGGAGCTTCCAGGCCTTGCAGCACAAGGCGGCCGACATGCTGGTGGCGCTCGAACAATCCCGCAGCATGGCCTTCTTTGCCACCATGGCCGCGCAGGGCACGGATGCGGCGGAGCGCCGGCGCAACATGCATGCGGTGAAGGCCCAGATCGGCCGCTCACAGCGCTTCGTGGGCCAGCAGAGCATCCAGCTGCATGGCGGCATCGCGATGACGATGGAGTATGGCGCCGGCCACTACTTCAAGCGCCTGACGGTGAACGAAGCCATGTTCGGCGACACCGACCACCACCTGCGCACCCTGGCCGACGCCGGCGGCTTGTTGCAGGCGGCCTAGTTTCGGGGTCTGGGGCCTTCCGGCCCCAGCCGCCGGAGGCCTGTTTTTCTCTTAAGCCCGCCGCTTGGCCCCGGCATAGGGCCGCTTCGGCGGCCCCGCATAAGGCGGCCCGCGCCGGGCAGCACCTTCCTGCGGCGCTTCGGCTGCCTCCACCCTGATATGCGCATCATCCCGCCCGGGCTTGGAGGCCGCATGCGCAAAGCGCGTGGCGGCGTAAGGCGCGATTTCGAAGCGAGTCTCGCGGTCCAGGATGCGGATCCGGCCAATCTCCTCGCGCGTCACATGGCCGCGATGGCACAGGAAGGGCAGGATCCAGCGCGGATCGGCGTCATTGCTGCGGCCCACATTCATGCGGAACCACACGCCCTCTCCCACTTCGGTGGGTGCGGGCATGGTGCGGGGCTGCGGGTCGGGGCGGGCCTGGCCGGCGGCGAGTTCCTCCGGCGCGGGGAGCGGTGCGCGCAGCTGCTTCACCAGCGCGGCGGCAACAGCCTCGGCCGAGCGGCCTTCCAGCAGGCGGCGGCCCAGGGCCATGTCGGTCTCATCGGCCTCGGCGTCCAGCATGTCGATGCCGGTGGCCAGGATGCGCTCGCCATCCTTGGCGTGGATATCCTCCGCCGTGGGGGCGCCGGACCAGGCGGCCTGGAGCTTGGCCGCCATCAACAGGCGCTCGGCGATGCGGCGGCGGTTATGCGGGACGATGAGGGCGGAAATGCCCTTCTTGCCGGCGCGCCCGGTGCGGCCCGAACGGTGCAGCAGTGTCTCGGGGTCATTGGGCAGATCGGCATGGATCACCAGCGCCAGATCCGGCAGGTCAATGCCGCGCGCGGCCACGTCGGTCGCGACGCAAACCCGCGCCCTTCCGTCGCGCAGGCCCTGCATGGCGCGGGTGCGCTCCGCCTGGGACAACTCGCCCGAGAGCGCCACGGCCGAGAAGCCGCGCTCCACCAGATTGCCATGCAGCCGCG
>CANHTE010000430.1 GCA_947462945.1 Acetobacteraceae bacterium | reverse complement strand
GCCAAGGCTGCGGTTCAGCGTCTCATTGATCGAAAGGTCCACCAGGTCCTGCAAGGGCATGGTTTTGAACTTGCGCAGGTTTTCCCGCATCCGGTCGAACACGACGACCTTGTCATTGGCCGAGAAGCCGATGACGGTCAGGATGGCGGCGATGGTGGTCAAGTTGAACTCGATCTGGAACAGCACCATGAAGCCGACGGTCTTGGTGGTATCCAGCAGCAATGTCGCGATGGCGGCCACGCCGAATTGCCACTCAAAGCGCACCCAGATGTAGATCAGCATGGCCAGCAGGCTGAGCCCCAGCGCCATCAGGCCGCCGCGAAACAACTCATCCGAGACGCGGTTGCCCACGGCCTCGACGCGCATGATGCGGATGCCGGGGGCGGCCGCTTCCAGCGCCGCGCGAATGGTGCTGACCACCTGCTGCGTCTGCGCCTCCTGCGCGGGCGCGGGCACGCGGATCAGCAGGGTGTTCTCATCGCCGAATTGCTGCAGGCCGACATCACCCACGCCCAGCGTGTTGGTGGCTGCGCGCAACGCGTTGATATTGGCGGGGCCGGGGGTGCGGACCTCCATAACGATGCCGCCCTTGAAATCAATGCCCTTTTCCAACCCGGGATAGAACGCGCCCAGCAAGGACGCGGTGGACAGCACGCCGGAGACGACCAGCCCCGCCACGGCGCCGCGCATGAAGCGGATCTTGGTGACATCGGGGCAAAGCCGAAACAGCGGGCGCGCCAGGCGCTGCCAAAGCCCCAGCCCGGGCCGTTCCAGCACCGGCAATTCCTTGGGCTTGCGCCACCGATACCACCAGACCACCAGCAGCCGCGTCACCACGGTCGCCGTCCACATCTGCACAATGGTGCCGATGGCGACCGTGACCGCAAACCCCTTCACCGGGCCGGAGCCGAAGGCATAGAGGCAGGCCATCGCGATCAGGTTGGTCAGGTTCGAGTCGAGAATGGTGCCGGACGCCTTGGTGTAGCCGATCTCCAGCGCATTGATGGGAGATCGGCCGTTTTTGACCTCCTCGCGGATGCGTTCATTGATCAGGATGTTCGCGTCCAACGCCGTGCCCAGGGTCAGCACGATGCCGGCGATGCCGGGCAGCGTCAGCGTCGCTTCCAGCAGGGACAGGCAGGCCACCAGCAGGATGATGTTGATGGCCAGCGCCACATTGGCGAACCAGCCGAACAGGCCATAGGCGAAGCCCATATAGAGAAAGACAAAGGCCACACCCACGGCCAGGCTGATGATGCCCGCGCGGATCGCATCCGCGCCCAATTCCGGCCCGACGGTGCGTTCCTCCACCACGGTCAGCGGCGCAGGCAGGGCGCCGGCGCGCAGCAGCACCGCCAGATCATTGGCGGAGCGGACGGTGAAGTTGCCCGAGATCTGGCCGCGCCCGCCGGTGATCGGCTCGCGGATATTGGGGGCGGTGATCACCTTCTCATCCAGCACGATGGCGAAGGGGCGGCCCACATTGGCGCGGGTGATTTCGCTGAAGCGCCGCGTGCCGATGGAATCGAAGGTGAAGTTCACCACCCATTCGCCGCTGCGATTATCCTGGCTGGCGCGCGCATCGGTCAGGTTCGCGCCATCCACTTCCACCCGGCGGCGCACGGCGTAACGCTCGCCCGCGCGCTCGCCATTGAGGAACATGATCCCCGGCGGCGGCGTCGGCGCCTGCAAATTCGCCGCCTCGTCCAACAAGTGAAATGTCATGCGCGCGGTGCGGCCCAGCAGGTTCTTGATGCGGTCCGGGTCCTCGACGCCGGGAAGCTGCACCAGGATGCGGTTCAGCCCCTGGCGCACGATGGTGGCTTCCACCACGCCCGTTTCATCAATGCGGCGGCGGACGATCTCGATGGATTGCTCCACCGCATTGGTCGCTTTGGCGCGCAGCCCGGCCTCGGTCACGGTGGCGGTCAGCAGGCCATCGGCGGCCATGGTCACTTCGATGTCGGGCTGCTGGGCGCCGCCGCCCACATTGATGGGGTTGGCCAGTTCACGCAGCACGCGCAGGGCCGCATCGCGCTGGCCGGCATCGGTGATGCGCAGCGACATGCGCCGCTGATCGGCCTGGGCGGAAAGCCCCGTGTAGGAAATCCGCGGATTGGCCTGCGTCATGCCGCGGCGCGCACCTTCGACCAGGCCTTCCAGACGCTCCCGCAGCAGGACGGAGGTATCCACCTCCAGCAGCAGATAGGAACCACCGCGCAAATCCAGGCCAAGGGCGATTTGCCGCACCGGCGCCCAATCAGGGAAGGCAGCGCGGGGCAGCAGATTGGGCAGGCTGACCAGCGTGCCCACCAGGCAAACCAGAAGGATGGCGGCCGTTTTCCAGCGCGCGAAATACATCATGATGCAACAAGGCCCTGACCAGGAATTCGGCCGGAACATGACGAGGGGGAGGGGGGGATGCAAGCCTTCCCGGGAATTGTTAGTGCAGAGCCATGAAATCCCTCAAGATCGGCGTCTTCGGCGCCGGCCATTTCGGCCGCTTCCATGCCCTCAAGCTGCGGGGCGCAACGCGGGCCAGCCTGGTCGGCCTGCATGATCCGGACCCGGCACGGGCGGCGCTCGTCTCGGGCGAGGCAGGCTGCCCGGCGCTGACGGCCGAAGCGCTGCTGGCCGAGAGCGACGCCGTCATCATCGCCACCCCCACGCTGTACCACGCCTCGCTGGCGCAACGCGCCCTGGCGGCCGGGCGGCATGTCTTTGTGGAAAAGCCCATCACCGCCACCCTGGCCGAGGCCGATGCACTGATCACCCAGGCCAAGGCCGGTGGCCAGGTGCTGATGGTGGGGCAGATCGAACGGCACTCGGCCGCGATTCGCACCCTGCGGCAGCATCTGGGCAGCCGCCGGCTGATGGCGCTGGAGGCCACCCGCGTGGCGCCCTTCCGGCCGCGCAGCCTGGATGTCTCGGTCGTGCTGGACCTGATGATCCATGATCTGGACCTCATTCTCTCCCTCGTGCCGGCCGAATTGGTGGAGGTGCGGGCCGTGGGTGGGTCCGTGATGACCGACTTGCCCGATTGGGTGGTGGCGCAACTGCGCTTC
>CANHTE010000429.1 GCA_947462945.1 Acetobacteraceae bacterium | reverse complement strand
TGCCGCCCAAGCCACGAATTCCTGCATGGAATTGGGCGGGCGGTTGGTCGGCACCACCATCATCAGGGGTGTCACGGAGGGCAGCAGCACATGCTCAAAGCTGCGGATCGGGTCATACCCGGCCTGGAGCATCTGCGGCAGGATGGAGAGCGGGCCGCTGGCCGTCATCGAAAGCGTGTAGCCATCGGGCGCGGCGCGGGCCGCCTGCTCGGTGCCCAGCATGCCCGATGCGCCGGAGCGGCTTTCGACCACGAAGGGCTGGCCGAACACCTCCTGGTAATGCCCTGCCACCAGCCGCGCCACGGCCTCCGTGCCGCCGCCGGGCGGGAAGGGGACGATGATCCGCACTGGCCTTTCGGGCCATGTCTGCGCCATCGCGACGCAGGGCAGCAGCAGCGCGGCAAGCAGCAGGCGGATCATGGCATGGCCCTTTTTCATGGAAGTTGCAGCGTCGCATTGCCGCTTGGGCCAAGGCAAGCGTGGCGATGGACGCAGGGCGGCGCGCGGCCTATGCGGGGCGGGCGATGAACATCCTCTCGATCCAGTCCTGGGTGGCTTACGGCCATGTCGGCAATGCTTCCGCCGTGTTTCCCTTGCAGCGGCTGGGGGCCGAGGTCTGGGCGATCAACACCGTGCAGTTCAGCAACCATCCGGGCTATGGCGCCTGGCGCGGCCAGGTCTTCGGCGCCGATTTGATTCGCGACTGCGTGCAGGGCATCGGCGAACGCGGCGTGCTGCCGGGCTGCGATGCCGTGCTCACCGGCTATATGGGCGATGCCGCGATTGGCGAGGCCATCCTGGACGCCGTGGCGCAGGTCAAGGCGGCAAACCCGGCGGCGCTGTGGTGCTGTGACCCGGTGCTGGGCGATGACGGGCGGGGCATTTATGTGCGCCCCGGCATTCCCGAACTCTTCCGGGACCGCGCCATCCCCATGGCGGATATCGCAACGCCCAACCGCTTCGAGCTGGAATGGCTGACCGGCCTGCGCGTGACCGACCTCGCCTCGGCCGAGGCGGCGGTCACGCGCCTGCAGGCCATGGGCCCGCGCTGCGTCCTGCTGACCAGCCTGGACCTGCCCGACATGGAGGAGGGCTCCATCGGCATGCTGGCGGCCGAAAGTGGGCGTTTCTGGCGGGTGACCACGCCGCTTTTGCCGATCAACGTGAATGGCGCGGGCGATGCGATTGCCGCGCTGTTCCTGTTCCACCGCCTGCGCACGGGCGATGCGGGGGCGGCGCTGGCCGCCGCCGCATCCTCGGTGTTTGGCATGTTGCGCCGCACGGCCGAAGCGGGCTCACGCGAGTTGCTGACGGTGGCGGCGCAGGAGGAATTCGTGGCGCCCTCCCGGAGATTTGACGCAATCCCCTGCTGATGGCCCTCCGGTGCAGCCTGGCGCCGGATCAGGCGTTCAACGCCCATGAGCGCAAGCAGCACTTCCTCCCGCAGGATTGTCGCAGGGGCGGTCCTGGCGGGCCTTTTCGTCCTGGCTATGATCTTCGCCATTGACGTGGCGCTGATCGTTTTTGCCTCCATCCTGATGGCCATCTTGCTGCATGGTGGCAGCGGGCAACTGGCGCGCTGGACCGGCATGGGGCGCGGCTATGCCCTGACCCTTTTCGTCCTCGCCCTGGTGGCAGGGCTGGTGCTCCTGGTGCTCGTCGCGGCCCCGGTGCTGGCCGATCAGGTGGTTCAACTCTGGGAACAACTGCCCCTGGCGCTGGAGGCATTGCGCGCCCGCATCGCCACGCAAAGCTGGGGGCCTGGCTTGCTGGCGCAGATCTCACCCGCCTCGGTCGTGACGCCGAGCTCCGGCGGCGCGCTGGCCGGGCGCGCGACCTCGGTTCTCGCCTCGGGCTTTGGCGCCATCACGGATTTTGCCATCATCTGCGTCATCGCCGTATTCCTGGCGGCTGATCCCAAGACCTACCGCACGGGATTCGTCCAGCTATTCGCGCCCGAGGATCGCGCCCGTGCCTCCCGCGTGCTGGATGAGGTGGCGCACACCCTGCAAGGCTGGCTGCTGGCGCAGCTCATGGCGATGGCGGTGATCGGCGTGCTGACCACCATCGGGCTATGGCTGCTGGGGGTGCAGCTGGCCGTGGTGCTGGGGGTGATTGTGGCGCTGCTGACCTTCATCCCCAACCTCGGGCCGATCCTGGCGGCGGCGCCGGCCGTGCTGCTGGCGCTGGCGGAAAGCCCCGTGCTCGCCCTCTATGTCGTGGCGCTCTACATCCTGGTGCAGATCATCGAGGGCAATGTGACCACGCCGCTGATTCAGCGCCAGTCCATCGCGCTGCCGCCGGCGCTGGTCCTGGCGGCGCAGCTATTGATGGCGGGCGTCTCCGGCCTGCTGGGGCTGGCCTTGGCAACGCCGCTGGTCGCCGTCGCGATCACGCTTGTGCATCTGCTTTACGTGCAGGGCTATCTGGAGCCGGGGACGCCCGAGCCCCTGAAGTAACTCAGATCACCGCCACACCCAGCAGGGCCAGCAGGGTGATGAACAAGGTGCTGGCCACGCCCAGCAGCAGCGGTGCCGCGCCGCGCGCATGCAGCGCCCTGAGGTCCGTCTGCAAGCCAAGGGCAGCGACGGAAGCCGCCAGCATGATCGGCACGATGAAGCGCGAGGCATCGACCACGAATTTTGGCACGAGGCCCGTGCTGCCAATCACCACCAGCGCCAGGAAGCCGAAGGCGAACCAGGGCACGGGGGCCTTGGCCTGCCCGGCCTCACCCATATGGCTGCGCGCCACCCACCAGCCCAGCGCCACCACGGCCGGCGCCAGCAGGAAAACCCGGGCCAGCTTCATCACCGTGCCGGTTTGCGCAGCTTCCGGCCCGCCAGCGGCTGCGGCGCCCACCGCCTGCACCACCTCATGAATCGCGGCCCCGGCCCAAAGCCCATAGGTATTGGCCGACATGCCCATCAACTCGCCCAGCAGGGGGAAGGTGATCAGCGCCACCGTGCCGCAGAGCGTGATGACGGCCAGCGCATAGGTCACATCCTCATCACGCCCGCGCGCCACCTGGTTGGCGGCGACAATGGCCGAGGCGCCGCAAATCGCCGTGCCGGTGCC
>CANHTE010000428.1 GCA_947462945.1 Acetobacteraceae bacterium | reverse complement strand
TTGGGCCTTTGGCGGGGTGCAGGGGCAGCGCCCCTGCGTCGTTCCCCAAGCTGCGCCCCATCTCAGTCATTGCCTTCGCCTTGCTGCCACTTGCGGCGGGCGAGGGCGAAGTAGCTGAACAGGGTCGCGAAGACGAGGAAGGGGATCATCGAGACGGCGATCGCGGCGCCCTCGCCCAATTGTCCGCCCGGGATGCCGCGCTGGAAGGCGAGGGTGGCCAGAAGGTGGGTGGAGTTCACCGGCCCGCCGCGGGTGATGGCATAGACCAGCTGGAAATCGGTGAAGGTGAAGATGATGGAGAAGGTCATCACGATGGCGAGGATGGGCAGCAGCATCGGGAAGGTGATGTAGCGGAAGCGCTGCCAGGCGGAGGCGCCGTCCAGCAGAGCGGCCTCATAAAGCGAGGGCGAGATGGTCTGCAGCCCGGCCAGGAGTGAGATGGCGACGAAGGGAATCCCGCGCCAGACATTCGCGACGATGAGCGAGAATCGCGCCGGCCATTCACTGCCGAGGAAGTTGATATTGGTTTCGCGCCAGCCCAGCACATCCACGAAGACGTAGCTGATGATGGAGAATTGCGGATCATAGATCCACCAGAAGGCGATGGCTGAGAGCACGGTCGGCACGATCCAGGGCAGCAGAATGATGGCGCGGATCAGCGATTTGAACGGCATATGCTGGTTCAGCAAAAGTGCGAGCCAAAGGCCAAGCGCGAATTTCCCGATGGTGGCGATGCCGGTGTAGAACACGCTGAAGAAGACGGCGTTCCAGAAGATCGGGTCGGTAAACAGGTATTCGAAGTTCTCCAGCCCGACAAAGATGCCACGCCGGCCGATGGTGGTGTCGGTGAAGGCCAGGTAGATGCCAAGCCCCAGCGGATAGGTGAGGAACACGCCCAGAAGCCCAAAGGCCGGCAGCAGGCAGGCGATGATGAGCACGGCCTTGTTGTCGAAGAAGCGCGACAGCGCCGTCTGCGGCGGGCGGGTTCTGGACCAGTGCAGGCTGGTGGTGGCGTCCATCAAGGCAACTCCCGGATATCAGGCTCCACGCGGCGAGCGCCGCGTGGAGTTCGCGTGATCGGGTGGATCAGCGCCGGCGGAAGAAGCGCGCCGCGCGGCGTTCGGCCTCACGCGCGGCTGCTTCCGGCGTGGCCTGGCCCGAGGCGACCGAGGCACACATCTGCACCATCACGTAATCCGCATTCGCGGCGGCCGAGCCTTCGGTGATCGGGCCTTTGAAGCCGTTCCAGAAATCCGTATCCATGGTGTTCTTGAAGATGGCCACCTTCGGGTCCCCCGCCCAGGTGGCGGATGCGTCGAAGGCATTCAGCGGCTGCGCCCAATAGCCGATATTGGCTTGCAGCCAGGGGTCGTATTGCGGCGCTTCCATCATGAAGGCGAGGAAGGCCTTGGCCGCGTTCGGGAAGCGCGTGTGCCGGAACACCATGGCATTCAGCGTCAGCCCCGCATTGGGTGGTGAGGCGGCCAGCCCCTTCGGCGTCAGGCTGTGCTCCGTATCGGCGGCGATGGGTGCGGTCGCCGCGTCATTCTTCATCGAGAAATAGAGCGAGACGCCGTTCTGCGTGAGGAAGCACTCATTGGAAGCGAAGGCGCGGTTGTTGCTGATATCGCCCCAGGCAAGTGTGCCGGGGATGAAGCTTGGGTACAGCTCCCGCAGGTAGTTCAGCGCGGCGACGGTCTCGCGCGAGTTGATGCCAGGCGTGCCATCCTCATTCACCAGATGTCCGCCAAAGGACCAGACCAGCCAGCTGGCAAAGGCATTGCCATCGCCCACCGCATTGCCGAGCGCGAAGCCGGCGGGCTTGTTGGCGCGCTTGAGCGCCTGGCACAGGCGCAAAATGCCGGCGTGGTCTTCCGGGACGCTCTGGAAGCCCACCTCGTTCAACGCCGATTTGCGCCAGACCCATGGGCCGCCGGAGCCGCCGAAGGGCAGGCCGATCCAGTTATTGGTGTTGTGGCGGCGGCCATAGCGCAGCGCCAGCTTCTTCCAGCCGCCATACTTCGCGCCGAGATATTCAGCCACGTCGGTCAGTTCGATCAGCTTGTCCTGGAAGACGTGCGGCGCCTCGTTGAAGCCAATGATGACGTCAGGGCCGGCGCCGGTATTGGCGGTGACGCCGGTTTGTTGGGTGATGTCCTCCCACGCCACGAAATCCACACGGACCTGCACGCCGGTGGCGGCGGTGAAGCGGGCTGCGTTCGCGCGGAACACATCCTCATCGGGCTGCACGAAGCGCACCGGGCGCAGCACGCGCAGGGTGGCGCCGCTTTCCAGTGGGAGGCGAAGCGGGGGCGCATTGGCCGCCGCGATATTGCTGGCTGACTGGGCCATGGCGTCGCTGGCAATAAGGCCAGCGCCCAGGCCTCCGACAAGGCGGCGTGTGATGTTGAAGGTCATGTTTGTCTCCCTTTGCTTGTTGAGCGAATGGTCAGAGCCGGTCGCCGGTTTGCTTGTTGAAGAGATGGGCTTGGGCGGCAGCGGGCAGAATGGGCAGCGTATCCCCTGGCTTGGCGGAGATGCGTTCGCGGAACACGCCATTCAGCTTGGTCTCACCAATGCGCAGCATGACCAGGGTCTCGCTGCCCATGGGTTCCACGACGACGACCTGCGCGGGCATGCCATCGCCCGCCAGGCGGAAATGCTCGGGGCGGATGCCATAGACGGCCGGGCCATCGGGGAATTGCCCCGGCGGCAGGGGCCAGCTGACACCATCGGGCGTCTGGAAGGCGCCGTGCTCGATCTGGCCTTCCAGCAGGTTCATCGCCGGGCTGCCGATGAAGCCCGCGACGAACAGGTTGGCCGGCCGGTCATACAACTCCAGCGGCGGGCCAGCCTGGCGGATATGGCCGAGTTCCATCACGACGATCTTGTCGGCCATGGTCATGGCCTCGATCTGGTCATGCGTCACATAGACGGTCGTGACGCGCAGCCGCTGGTGCAATTCCCGGATTTCGGAGCGCATCTGCACGCGCAGCTTGGCATCCAGGTTGGAGAGCGGCTCATCGAACAGGAACACCTGCGGGTCCCGCACGATGGCGCGGCCCATGGCGACGCGCTG
>CANHTE010000427.1 GCA_947462945.1 Acetobacteraceae bacterium | reverse complement strand
GCGGCCTTGAATGCTGTTCAAATCGCAGAGAAGATAAGAAGGTAAGGCCAGGGCCCTGCCCTGGCCCCAGGCTAGTTCGTTCCGCCCGCCAGTTCGGCCACGAGGAAATCCCGGAATACCGATACGCGCTTCGAGGCGCGCATTTCCTCGGGATAGACGAAGTAGGCGTTGATCTTCGGGGCCTTCAGCTCGGGCAGAACGGTGAGCAAGCCTTCCAGTTCAGGACCCATATAGTCGGGCATGGCCGCCAGCCCCATGCCGGATTGAACGGCGCGCAGCATGCCGGTCAGGCTGTTCACCTCCAGCGTGCCGCGCCGCCCCTGGCCTGGCTTTCGGCCGATCTCGGCCAGCCAATTGATCTCCTCTACGGGCGGCCGGTAGTCACCCCAGACGATCAACCTGTGTGCGTCCAGATCCTCGGGGCGCTGGGGAATGCCCTGGCGCTTGAGGTAGTCCGGGCTGCCGACGATGCGCCAGCCGAAGCTTGCCACATGGCGCTGGATCAGATCTGGCTGGCGGGGCGGATGCATGCGAATGGCCACATCTGCCTCGCGCATCGCCAGATCCAGATCGGCATCGTCCAGGATGACCGAGACGTTGATCTCGGGATACATTTCCAGGAAGCGATGTAGCCGGGGCGCCAGCCAGGAGCCGCCAAATCCTGTGGTGGTCGTGATCTTGAGGCGGCCGGCCGGACGCTCACGCCCTTCGGTCAATAGCGCCTCGGTCATGGCGAGTTTGGCGAAGACCTCGCGCACCGTTCGGTTCAGCGTCTCCCCCGATTCCGTCAGGATCAGGCCGCGTGCATGGCGGTGGAAAAGCGGCACGGAGAGCGCATCCTCCAACGCCTGGATCTGACGCGAGACGGCGGATTGCGAAAGCGCCAGTGTTTCACCCGCATGGGTGAAGGAACCGGCTTCGGCGACGGCGTGGAAGACGCGCAGCTTGTCCCAATCGAGCGGCATCACGCGGCGGCCTTGTTGTCGACATGGCCATGGGCCGCCAGGAATTTCTCCGCATCGAGCGCCGCCATGCAGCCGGTACCGGCGGCAGTGACCGCCTGGCGATAAACCTTATCGGCTACATCGCCAGCGGCGAAGACACCCTCCACGCTGGTGCGCGTGCTGCCCGGTGTCACCATCAGATAGCCTCCCTCATCTATGTCGAGTTGTCCGCGAAACAGGTTGGTCGCCGGGTCATGCCCGATCGCGACGAAAATGCCGTCAACCGACAATTCGCGCCGTTCTCCGGTGCGGGCGTGGCGCAAGGCCAAACCCCGCGCCACGGGGCGCGCGGCGTCCGTTCCCAGCATTTCCTCTGTCACCATGTCCCAAAGAACGGTTACATTTTCCTTGGCGAAAAGTCGTTCCTGTAGGATGCGCTCGGCCCGCAGGCTGTCCCGCCGATGCACCACGGTCACATGCCGAGCGAGATTGGCGAGATAGAGCGCTTCCTCCACCGCCGAATTGCCGCCGCCGATCACCGCCACATCCTTGCCTCGGAAGAAAAACCCGTCACAGGTGGCGCAGGCCGAAACGCCGAAACCTGACAGCGCCTGTTCGCCCGGAATGCCAAGCCAACGGGCCTGGGCGCCGGTGGCGATGACCACGGCCTCAGCCAGATACACATCGCCGCTGTCGCATTCGGCACGGAACGGCCGCCGGGAAAGATCAACCCGGGTGACCAGGTCATACTTCAACGCGGTGCCGACATGCTCGGCCTGAGCGCGCATTTGCTCCATCAGCCAAGGCCCTTGGACCGCTTCCGCGAAACCAGGGTAATTTTCGACGTCGGTCGTGATGGTCAGCTGTCCGCCCGGCTGCATGCCAGCGACCAGAACGGGCGTGAGCCCGGCACGCGCTGCATAGATCGCGGCGGTGTAGCCGGCAGGGCCAGCACCGATGATCAGGAGGGGTGTAGGATGGGTGGCAGACACTTGTGATTCCGGAGCTTGTCGTGTGTGGAGCGCATATCTGCCCATCTTGGCATGCGGAACAAGACTCCGGCTTGCATATCGCAGCATCCGCAAGGATATTGCGCGGCATGGCACCGAACGGCAACGAAACATCGCGCGATCGCTTGGCAGAACTCGACGCAATTGACATGCGAATCCTGGCCGAGCTTCAGGCAGATGGACGAATCACCAATGTCGAACTGGCCAGCCGGGTGGGCCTTTCGGCGCCTCCCTGCCTGCGGCGGGTCAGGCGGCTGGAGGAAGCAGGCGTATTGCGGGGCTACCACGCTGATGTGGAGCCCGCAGCCATGGGGTTCGAGATTACCTTTTTTGCCATCGTGGGCCTGGAAAGCCAGAAGCAGCTCGTCCTGGACGCCTTCGAGGCGGAGGTGATCGGTTGGGCCGAGGTGCGGGAATGTCATATGATCCGCGGTGGTGGGGATTTTCTGCTGCGCCTCGTGGCCCGCGACACGGCACATGAGAACGCGCTGACCGCCCGGCTGACCAGCGCCCAGAACGTGCTGCGGGTGCAGACGCTGCAAACCATCCGCACCGCCAAAAATGCTGGCGGCGTCCCGCTTTAAAAAAATTTCTGCGGCCCCTTTCCTTCACCCCTTGCTTAGGCATAGGCTTCCAACGCGAGCGGGTTAACCGCCGTGAGACGGAACCATAGGGAGGATCCGCATTTGCACCGCAGAACGCTTCTGGGCGGCATCGCCGCCGGCCTGCTCGCCGCACCAAGCATATTGCGCGCCCAAGCGCCCATCACGCTGAATGGGGCCGTGCAGTTCAATGATGACCACGTCTTCAACCGCACGCTACTCCGCTTCGAGGAGCTGGTGAAGCAATATGCTGGACGGCCGGTCAATTTCATCCTGCACCGGAACAGCAGCCTCGGCCTGGAAAAGCAGTATTTCGAGTACATGTCGGCCGGCCGCGCGGTGGATTATGGCATCGTTTCGCCAGCGCACATGTCCACCTTCAGCCGTGCCGCCCCTTTCATTGACGCTCCCTTCCTCTTTCGTGACCTGGCTCATTGGAACCAGGCGATGGACCAGGACTTGCTGGCCCCTGTCGCACAGGAGGTGGAACGCCGCGCCCGCGTCATGCTGATCGGCTATGCCGGC
>CANHTE010000426.1 GCA_947462945.1 Acetobacteraceae bacterium | reverse complement strand
CCGCTGTGGTGGAGGCCAAGGCCACGCCCGCCCTCCCGGCCGAGGCCGCCTATGAGGCGAAGCCCATACCGCTCTCGGCCGAGAGCGGCGATGCGATCCTCGCGGCCATCGCGGCGGCGGAGCGCCCCTTCCTGGCCGCCGGGCCGGCGGCGAGAAACGGGCGCTCGGCCGCCGCGATGGCGGTGAGGATCGCATTGGCGCTCTCGGCTGAGAGCGGCATGGGCTGCGCTTCATAGGCTGCCTCGGATGGCAGGGCTGGCGTGGCCTTGGCCTCCACCACATCGGTCGGCAGCGAGACATGCACCGGGCCTGGCCGGCCGGAGCGCGCGATGGCGAAGGCGCGGGCGATGTCCTCCCCCAGCCCGGCCGTGCCCTGCGCCAACCAGGCAGCCTTGCAGAGCGGCGCCGCCATCTCGACCTGCGGCGTTTCCTGGAAGGCGCCAAGGCCGAGTTCGTTCAACGGCGCATGGCCGGAGAGCAACAGCATCGGCACCTCATCGGCCAAGGCGGTGGGCAGGGCGGCGACGGCATTGGAATGCCCCTGCCCGCCCGTGACGAGTGCCACGCCGACCTCGCCCGTCAGCCGCGCCCAGGCGTCGGCCATGTGCACGGCGGCGGCCTCGTGCCGCACATGGATGATTTCGATTCCCCCGTCTTTGGTCATGTGGTCAAACGCCGCGTCATAGACGGGCATGATGTGGTTGCCGGACAGGCTGAAGACGCGCGTGACGCCGCCCTTCTTCAGCGCGCCCCAGAGAATGTCGGCGCCGCGGATTTCGTGCTGCATGGTGCGTCTCCTGATCGTGCTGGCAGATTGCCCTGGTCTTGTGTCTTATACAAGACCAGGGCAGGATCACCCCCAACGGGAGAGGATGCGATGGCCGATCTGAAAATCCGCATCTGGCGCGGCGACGAAACCGGGGGGGCCATGGCCGATTTCTCGGTCCCCGCGCGCGAGAACCAGACCATCCTCGACGTCGTCACCCAGATCCAGCGCGAGCAGGCGCCGGACCTCGCCTATCGCTTCGCGTGCCGGGTGGGCATGTGCGGCTCCTGCGCGATGGAGGTGAATGGCCGTGCGCGCTGGACCTGCCGGACCCATGTGAAGCGCGTGGCCGGCCCGGGCGAGGTGGTGGAAATCCGCCCGCTGGCGAATTTACCGGTGATCCGGGACCTTGCCACCGACATGGCGCCCTTTTTCGACAAATGGGCCAAGGCGCAGGGCAGCTTCCAGCCCAAGGACGCGCCCGATGGCAGCGTGCCGGCCGAGTTCAGCGTCGTGCCCCCCAACTCGAAGCAGCGCATGGAGGCGGATGCGGGCATTGAGTGCATCGGTTGCGGCGTCTGCTACGCCTCCTGCGATATCGTGGCGTGGAATCCCGACTACCTCGGCCCCGCCGCGATGAACCGCGCCTGGACGCTGGTGAATGATGTGCGCGATGGCGCCAACCCGCAGCGGCTGGATGCCGTCAGTGGCGATGCCGGCTGCCATTCCTGCCACTCCACCCAATCCTGCACCGAGCGCTGCCCGAAGAACCTGGACCCCTCATCGGCCATTGCGGGGCTGAAGCGGAAGCTGTTCTGGGATTCGCTGCTGGGGCGGCGCTGAGATGAACCCCCGTGGAGCCAAGCTCTGGGCCATCCAGCGTATCACGGCGGCCTTCCTGGGCCTGGCCGTGATGGTGCATCTGCTGACGATCATGCTGGCGGTGCGGGGCGGCCTTTCGGCGGCCGAAATCCTGGGGCGCACGCGCGGGGCTGAGCTCTGGTTCGGCTTCTACGTCCTCTTTGCGCTCTGCGCCGGGCTGCATGGTGCCATCGGGCTGCGGAATATCGCGGGGGAATGGCTGGGGCTTCGCGGGCGGGGGCTGGATGCGCTGTGGCTCGGCATCGGGCTGGTGACGGCGGGTTTCGGCATGCGCGCGGCCTGGGGGCTGTATCATGGCTGAGCCACTCGTGTTTGCGCGCAAACCGCCTGCCGCGCGGTCCCCGGGGGATCGCCGGCACCCCACCTATGTGGCCTTCGTGATCCATCGCATCTCGGGCCTGCTGCTGGCGCTGTTCCTGCCCTTGCATTTCTGGGCGCTGGGCCAGGCCCTGCAGGGCGAGGCGGTGCTGGAGGGCTTTCTGCGCTGGACCGACAACCCCCTGTTCAAATTCGCCGAATGGGGGCTGGTGGTGCTGCTGGCGCTGCATTTGGCGGGCGGCCTGCGCGTCATGGCGCTGGAATTCCTCGGCTGGCGGGCGGGGCAGAAGGATATGGTGGCGGCAACGGCCGGCATCGCCGTCGCAGCCGCCATTTTGTTCCTGCTCAATGTGGGCTGACGCGCTGCTGATTTCGGCGGGCAGCCTGCTGGCGGCCTTTTGCGCGAGCATCGCGGGCTTTGCCTTCGTGCTGGTGGGCGCCGCCGTGCTGCTGCAATTTCTGACACCCGCGCTGGTGGCGCCGGTGCTGGTGATGGGCAGCCTGATCGTGCAGGGCATCGGCACCTGGACGGTGCGGGATCACATCCCCTGGCAGCGGCTTTGGCTTTACGTGGGCACCGCGACGCTGGGCGTGCCCCTGGGCATTGCCATCCTGGCGCTGGGCCCGGCGCGGGCCATTGTTGCGGGCGTCGGTGTGCTGCTGGTGGTCTATGCCAGCTACACCCTGGCGCGCATTGCTCTGCGCCTGGCGCCGGCGCGGCGCCAGGCCACCCGCGTGAGTGACGCCGTGATCGGCTTTGCCTCCGGCATTCTGGGCGGCATTGGTGGCTATGTGGGCGCGCTGGTGGGCATGTGGGCCGATGTGCAGGGCATGCCGCCACAGGATACCCGTGCGCTGATGCAGCCCTTCATCGCCATCATGCAGGCGCTGACCATCCTGGGCCTGGCCTTCACCGGCTTCTTCACGGGTGAGGCCATCTTCCTCACCGCCACCGCCGTGCCGGCGCTATTGTTGGGCACCTGGCTCGGTTTGCGCGTGGGAAAACGCCTGCCGGCGCAGGGCTTCCGCCTGGTGCTGCTGAGCCTGCTGCTCGTCTCCGGTATCTCCCTGCTGATCTGAGGAAACGCCATGTCCGTCATCTCCACCCCGGAAAAGCT
>CANHTE010000425.1 GCA_947462945.1 Acetobacteraceae bacterium | reverse complement strand
TGCTACCCAGCACCAGCAGCCAGCCGCGCTCCGGCCGCGAGAGATCGGCCCAGGCCCAGCCCAGCAGGGCCGCGCAGAGCACGGCCATGGGCGTCAGGATATCGGGCATGACCAGCGCGGCGGACCAGGGCGCGGTGGTGAGGAGTGCCAGCCCCGCGCAGAGCAGCAGGTGCCGCCCCGGCCGGGCGCCGCCCAGCACCCGCGCCAGCAGCCACACCAGATGCGAGAGGGTCACCCCCTGCGCCAGGATCGTTCCCCAAAGGCTGACATGCTGGTGAAAGACCCAGGCGAATGGGCCGTAGATCCAGGGCTTGTCCCAGATCATCAATGGCACGACGGTTTGCGCCAGGAAGGCGCCCGTGTCGCTGAAAAGCAGCGGATAGCCATTCAGCAAGGCCGGCCAGATCAGCATCAGCCCGCCCGCCAGGATGGCGAGGCGGCGCCTCACCATTTTTGCGCGGCAGCGTCATCCTCGGCCCGGGCTTCGACCCAGCGGGCGGCACCCTGGGTGAATTCCTCGCGCTTCCAGAAAGGGGCCTTGGTCTTCAGCCAATCCATCAGGAAGGCACAGGATTCCAATGCGGCCTGGCGATGTGCGCTGGCCGTCAGCACCAGGACGATGGGCGCGCCGGGCTCCAGGCGGCCCACGCGATGGATCAGCGTGCAGCCCGTCAGTGGCCAGCGGGACTGGGCCTCGGCGGCGATTTTCTGCATCGCGCGCTCGGTCATCGCCGGGTAGTGCTCCAGCACCATGGCGGCCAGGCCATCATCGGCGCGGCAAATCCCGATGAAGCTGGCGACAGCGCCGATGTCCCGCCGGCCGGCGGTGAGCAGCGCCGTCTCGGCCGAGACGTCGAATTCAGCTTCCTGGACGGCGATGCGCGCCATGCTCATCCGCCGGTGACGGGGGGAAAGAAGGCGACCTCGTCGCCATTGGTCACCGCATCCTCTGGGCGCGCGAAATCCTGATTGATGGCGGCACGAATGGCGGTGGGATTGGCAAAGGCCGCCGCATGGCCCGGGCTGAGGGCGGCCAGATGGCGCATCAGCCCGGCGATGTCGGTGACGCCGGGCGGCAAGGCGATGTCATCACCCGCCCGGCCGATCTTCTCACGCACCCAGGCGAAGTACAAAATCTGCATGGCTTGAAATCTTCACCGAATACGGCCGTGAGCCCCCAGGCCGATTGTCCTGGTGGGGTTGGAGCTCAGCGTGGGGTGGGAACCTGTTGAACATTGCCGCCCGGACCGATCAGGGTGGTGGTTGCGCCATCGCGAATGGCGAGGCCCGAACCCTGCGGCGAAACGGTGGATTGCACCCGCCCTGGACCGCCCGTGCCCACCACCGGCCCCTGCGGGGACTGGAAGACCTGCCCGCCCGAAGTCGCGCCATCGGTGCGGTTGGCGCGCGGTGGCGGCGTGGGGGCCTCAAAGATGGGCGACATGACGGGCGGCGCGGCGCCGGGCGCATTTTCGAAGCCGCCGCTGGTGCCGCGGCTGCGGCGGGGCTCGGCCTCGCCCGTGCGGACGCCGCGCAGGGCTTCTTCCGGATTGGCCAGGGTGGCGCGCGGCCCTTCCTCGACCGGCCAGACATCGCCAGGCTCAGGGCGTAGCGTCTGTTGCGGCTCGGCCTGGCCACGGATGCGCTGCACCGTCAGGCTATCGGCCGGAACGGCCGGGCGCATTCCGCCCCAACTCGGCCCGAACCGGTCATGCGCGCCGGCCAAGCTGCCCTGGGCCGAAGCGAGGCCCGATTCCACCCGCGCGCAACCGGCCAGCCCCGCCATGATCGGCAGCAGGAGCAGGATTTTCGGCAAGCCGGGGGCCTTCAATGTCGAGAGCCTTGAGGGCATCGGAGACTCCTGGAAATGTTCAGCATATCGCTCGGCAACATGCGCTGTGCGGGCCTTGTTCTCAAGGCCGCTCTGGCTGATTCATGGAGGACGACGTGTTTGGCGGCACCTCGCGCGCTGCATGGCGCAGCCCGGCGGCGAGGTAGTCCCAGCCGGTGATCAGCGTCAGCCCCGCCGCGGTCCAGAGCATCAGTTCGCCGATCAAGGACACCGGCAGGAAGCCCAGGCCAATCACGGCTGCACCCGAATCGCCGGCCAAAAGAGTGCCCAGCGCGCCCATCTGGAAGCCGGTTTTCCATTTGGCCATGGAAGTGACTGGCAGGCCGAGGTTGATGCCGGCCAGATATTCCCGCAGGCCTGACACAAGAATTTCACGCAGCATGATGACAATGGCGGGCAGCAGCGCCCAATTGGGCAGCCGGTCAAAGCCCGCCAACAGCATCAATGCCGCGCCCACCAGAAGCTTATCGGCAATGGGGTCCAGCATGCGGCCGAAATCGGAGACGATCTGCCGATCCCGCGCGATCTTGCCATCGAAATAGTCGGTGATGGCAGCGGCTGAGAACAGCGCGCAGGCCGCCATATCCGCCCAGGGAGCGCGAAAGGCGACGAACACCACCAAAAGCGGGATCGCGAAGATCCGCGACAGGGTGAGAAGGTTGGGCAAATCGGTCGGCACGGAACCTATGTAGCTTGCCCGGTGCCCAGGTGGAAATGTTCATGAATCCGCTTGGCCAAGGCGGGGCCAATGCCGGGGCAATGGGCCAGGTCGGCCTCGCTCGCCTGGCGCACGCCGCGGGCCGAGCCGAAATGGTTCAGCAATTCGCGCTTCACCTTGGGGCCGATGCCCGGCACGTCATCCAGCTCGGATTTGGTGATTGACTTGGCCCGGCCCGCCCGGTGGGCGCCGATGACAAAGCGATGCGCCTCGTCGCGCAAGCGTTGTAAATAATAGAGAACCGGGTCGCGCGGGGGCAGCTGGAAGGCCTCGCGTCCGGCCATATGGAACCATTCACGCCCCGCATCGCGATCCACGCCCTTGGCGATGGCGACGAGGGGGATGTCCTCCAGCCCCAGCTCCGCCATGACCCCAGTCACGGCCGAGAGCTGGCCCTGGCCGCCGTCAATCAGCACCAGATCAGGCCAGCCCGGCTCGGTGCGGGAGGGGTCCTCCTTCAGGGCGCGGGCGAATCGGCGCTCCAGAACTTCACGCATCATGGCGAAATCATCCCC
>CANHTE010000424.1 GCA_947462945.1 Acetobacteraceae bacterium | reverse complement strand
TGGCTGGGCGCCAAGGCCGAAGCGCTGGGGGTGGAGATTTATCCAGGCTTCGCAGCCTCAGAGACCATCATTGAGGATGGCGTGGTGAAGGGCGTCATCGCCGGCGTGATGGGCATCGTGAAGGATGGCAGCAAGGGCGCCGACTACCAGCCGGGGATGGAGCTGCGCGCGACGCAGACGCTGTTTGCCGAGGGCTGCCGGGGCAGCCTGACCAAGAAGCTGTTCGAGACCTTCGACCTGCGCGCCGATTGCCAGCCGCAGACCTATGCCATCGGCATCAAGGAACTCTGGGAAATCCCGAAGGAGAACCATAAGCCGGGCCTGATCTGGCACAGCGCCGGCTGGCCCTTGGCGAGTGACACCTATGGCGGTTCCTGGCTCTATATGTTCGGGGAAAACCTGGTCAGCATCGGCTTTGTGGTGGGGCTGGATTACCCCAATCCCTGGCTCTCGCCCTTTGATGAGTTCCAGCGCTTCAAGCACCACCCGGCGGTGGCGCCCATGCTGGCGGGGGGCAAGCGCGTCTCCTACGGCTCCCGCGCGTTGAATGAGGGCGGGTTCCAGTCCATCCCGCGTTTGACCTTCCCGGGCGGCGCCTTGATCGGCGATGCGGCGGGCTTCCTCAATGTGCCCAAGATCAAGGGCACGCATCTGGCCATGAAGTCGGGCATGGTGGCGGCCGAAGCGATCGCCGGTGAGGGGGCGGGGGAAGGGCTGGAGAGCTACCCTGCCCTGCTGCGCCAATCCTGGCTCTGGGCCGAGCTGGAGGGCGTGCGCAACATCCGCCCGGGCTTCGCCAAATTCGGCTTCTGGGGCGGCATGGCGAATGCGGCGCTGGATACCTACCTCCTCAAGGGCAAGGCGCCCTGGACGATGGGCCATCATGAGGATCACAGCCAATTGAAGCCGGCGGCGGACGCGCCGCGCATCACCTATCCCAAGCCGGATGGCGTGCTGAGCTTCGACCGCAACTCCTCGGTGTTTCTGGCCAATACCAATCATGAGGAAAACCAGCCCGCGCATCTGGTCCTGCGGGATCCGTCCAAGTGGCTGGGCACCAATTGGGAGCGCTTCGCCAGCCCCGAAAGCCGGTATTGCCCGGCCGGCGTCTATGAGGCGGTGGGGATCGAGGAGGCCAAGCCCCGGCTGGTGATCAATGCGCAGAACTGCGTGCATTGCAAAACCTGCGACATCAAGGACCCGACGCAGAATATCGACTGGAAAACGCCCGAGGGCGGCGGCGGCCCGAATTATCCCGGGGGGATGTGACGCATGCCGGCAGCTGACCCAGGCCGCGATGCGGAAAGGATCAACGCCTTCCTGCCCAGGCGCGGGCGCCATGCCGGACACGCCGTCACATGTGCCGGTCCATGCGCTGCTCCGCAACAATTGCGGTCATCCGCGCCTGCACGCCCAGCGCGTGGTGGATGCCGCCGAGGAAGGCACCGGCTGATGCTGGATCGCTTCGCGCCTGCTGCCCTCAGCCTGCCCCGCAAGCTGGCGGGGCTGATCCGCTTCCTGGACCCGGCCTTGGCCGGGCCAGGGCGCGGGGGGTTGGAGGCGCGCCAGCGCTGATGCCCCTCATCTCCCTTCTTCGCCAGGGCATGGTGCTGTCCCTCGGCTGGGTCGTTTGTGCGGCCCTGGCCCTCACGCATTACGGATTCTTCTGGGGGTTGCTGCTGCTCATCATCTGGGCGGCGCTGCTGGTCCGTTTCCAGCGCAGCACCGTCGCGCACGCCAAATCCATCGCCGCCCAACTCAAAGGACCCCATCCATGATTCGCATCCACGGCATTGCCAAATCCCGCGCCTTCCGCTGCATCTGGGCGGCCGAGGAGGCGGGCCTCGCCTATGAGGTGGTGCCGGTCGGCTTTGGGCCGGGCATCAAGGCCGAGGCGTTCCTGAAAGTGAACCCCAACGGAAAAATCCCGGCGATGGAGGATGGCGCGCTGGTGCTGTTTGAAAGCCTCGCCATCAATCTGCACATCGCGGCCCGGGCCGGCGCGCCCCTGCTGCCGGCCGGCGATGATGCGAGCCGCGTGCTGCAATGGACGCTCTGGGCCGGAACCGAGGTGGAGCCCGCCGCCATGCAATGGGGCTACAACACCTATATGCGCCCGCCGGCCGAGCGGGATGCCGGGCAGGCGGCCGCGGGCGCCGCCGGGCTGCATGCGCGGCTGGACGTGCTGGAAGGGCAATTGGGCGCCAATGCCCATCTGCTCGGGAACGTCTTCACCATCGCGGATTGCAACCTGGCGGGCGTGCTCTACGGCGTCTGGAGCAACAAATTTGATTTCGACGGCCATCCGCGCGTGAAGGCCTGGCTGGAGCGCTGCTTCAACCGCCCGGGAGCACTCGCCGCCCGCGCCCAACGCGATGCGGCGTGAGCGTGATCGAGACAGCCCGGCGCCTTGATGCGCTGGGCTTCATGCCGAGCAAATCCGGCAATGTCTCAATCCGCATCGAAGGGGGGTTTCGCATCACCCCCTCCTCCCTGCCCTATGCGGCCCTGACCGAGGCTGATCTGGTGGATGTGGCACTCGACGGCACAGTGCTGGCGGGCCGGCACCGCCCCTCCTCGGAATGGCGGCTGCATGCGGAGATTTACGCGGCCCGGCCCGCCGCCGGCGCCATCGTGCATACGCATAGCCCGCGCGCCACGGCGCTTTCCTGCGCGCGGCGGGGGTTGCCGGCTTTCCATTACATGATCGCGCTGGGCGGCGGGGATGACATTCGCTGCTCGGCCTACGCCAGTTTCGGCACGGCGGAACTGGCCATGACGGCCGTGGCGGCGCTGGAGGGGCGGCGGGCCTGCCTGCTGGCCAATCACGGCGTGGTGGCGCTGGGCTCCACCCTCGCCGCCGCCGAAACCCTGGCGCGCGAGGTGGAAAACCTCGCCAGCGCGTATCTGGACCTGCTGGCCGCCGGATTGGCCCCGGTGCTGCTGACGGCGGAGGAGATGTTGGCCGTCACCGCGCAATTCGGAGGCTATGGGCGGCTGGCCTGAGGGGTGCAGATTGCTTCTTTGTTATCACGGTTTGCGTTCATTGACCGCAGAACAGGAAAGCGGAATACCGGAGAGGCTA
>CANHTE010000423.1 GCA_947462945.1 Acetobacteraceae bacterium | reverse complement strand
GCGGGCTCCGTCATCCTGGCGGGCGTGCTGCTGAAGATGGGCGCCTATGGCTTCCTGCGCTTCAGCCTGCCGCTGCTGCCTGAAGCCAGCCAGTATTTCGCGCCGGTGATTTATGTGCTGAGCATCGTGGCGGTGGTTTATACCAGCCTGGTTGCCCTGGCGCAGACCGATATGAAGAAGCTCATCGCCTATTCCTCGGTGGCTCATATGGGCATCGTCACGCTGGGCATCTTCACCTTCAACCAGCAAGGAATTGAGGGCGCGTTGTTCACCATGCTGTCGCATGGCGTGGTGTCCGGCGCGTTGTTCCTCTGCGTGGGCGTGCTTTATGACCGCGTGCACAGCCGGGAGATCGCGCGCTATGGCGGCGTCGCCAAGATCATGCCGGCCTATGCGCTGATCTTCATGCTCTTCACCATGGCCTCGGTCGCATTGCCGGGGACGGCCGGCTTCCCCGGTGAGTTCCTGGTGATCCTTGGGGCCTGGGCGGTGAACCCCTGGGTCGCTTTTGGTGCAGCCTTGGGCATGGTGCTGGGCGCGGCCTATATGCTCTCGCTGTACCGGCGCGTCGCTTTCGGCAAGATCACGCGGGACGATCTGCGCGCGTTGCTGGATCTCAGCCCGCGTGAATATGCCATCTTCGCGCCGCTCATCGTGCTGACCTTGTGGATGGGCATCTATCCGCAATCCTTCCTTTCCTTCTTTTCGGTGACGGTGGCGCAGATGGTGCAGGAGCACCAATCCGCGATCAGCGCCGCCTCGCGTCTGGCAGGCCTCTGATGAACTGGATTCTTGTCCTTCCGGAACTTGTCCTGGCCCTTTGTGGGCTCGCGATCCTCGTCTTTGGCGTCATCCCCAAGCGTGACATGACCTTCGCCTGCACCATGCTGGTGCTGGGCGCCTTTCTTCTGACGGGCATTCTGGTCCTGGCCCAGGGCGACGGCACGGCTTTTGGGGGGCAATATGTGGCCGATGCCTTCTCGGCTTTCATGAAGCTTCTGGCGCTGGGGGCCGCCGCCCTTGGCCTGCTGCTGGCCCTGGACTGGAACGAGAAGGAGCGTCTTTCGCGCTTCGAATTCCCCCTGCTGGTCCTCTTTGCCACGCTGGGCATGATGGTGATGATTTCGGCGAATGATTTGATGAGCCTGTATCTGGGGCTCGAACTTCTCTCTTTGCCGCTCTACGTCCTGGCATCGTTTGACCGCGACAATCCCCGTGCGGCTGAAGCAGGGCTCAAGTATTTCGTGCTGGGCGCGCTGGCTTCGGGCCTGCTGCTATACGGCGCATCCCTGGTTTACGGCTTTGCCGGCACCACGAATTTCGACCGCCTGGCCGATGCACTCTCCTCGCCGCAGGATGTATCCGCGGGCGTGGTGGTGGGCATCATCTTCATCATCGCCGCCATGGCCTTCAAGATCGCGGCCGTGCCCTTCCACATGTGGACGCCCGATGTCTATGAGGGCGCGCCCACGCCGGTGACGGCCTTCTTCGCTTCGGCGCCCAAGATCGCGGGCGTGGCTTTGCTGGTGCGATTGCTGGCCGGGCCCTTCGCGGATGTGGTGGGCCAGTGGCAGCAGGTGATCGTCCTTGCCTCGCTCGGCTCCATGGTGCTGGGCGCCTTCGCGGCCATCGGGCAAAGCAACATCAAGCGGCTGATGGCCTATTCCTCCATCGGCCATGTGGGCTTCGTGCTGATGGGCCTGGCCGTGGGCGGCGAGAGCGGGTTGCGTGGCGTGCTGGTCTATATGGCGATCTATATCGCCATGAATATCGGCGCCTTCGCCGTGCTGATCGCCATGCGGCGTGATGGCCGCGCGGTGGAGGGCGTCGAAGATCTGGCGGGACTGGGCAGGACGGATCCCGGCATGGCGCTGGCCATGGCGATCTTCATGTTCTCCATGGCGGGCATCCCCCCCATGGCTGGGTTCTTCGCCAAGCTTTACGTGCTGCTGCCCGCCATCCAGGGCGGCTTCTGGCTGCTGGCCACCGTGGCCGTGCTCTCCTCTGTCGTGTCGGCCTACTACTATCTGCGCATCGTGAAGGTGATGTATTTCGACGCCGCACGTCCGGCCTTTGATACCCGGCCCACGGGCGTTTCCGTGGTGCTGGCCGGCACGGGGGCCTTCACGCTGTTCTTCTTCCTGTTTCCCGCGCCGCTGCTGGCGGTGGCGCGGCAGGCGGTGGCGGCGCTGATCGGGTGACGGGCGGATTTCGCCTTCGCATCCACGAATCCCTGCCCAGCACGCAAAGCCTCACCACGGAACTGGCCGAACGGGGTGAACCTGCTGGACTGGCCGTCCTGGCGCGGCGGCAGACAGCGGGGCGGGGGCGGGCAGGCCGCGCCTGGCAATCCACTGCCGGCAACCTGCATCTCTCCGTCCTGCTGCGGCCCGGCGGCCCGGCGCGCGATGTCGCGGGCTACGCGTTGCTGGGGGCCGTGGCCCTGCATGAGGCCGCCCTGCACCACGCGCCCGGCCGCCCCCTGATGCTGAAATGGCCCAATGACCTGATGGAGGGTGAGGCCAAGCTTGCCGGCATCCTCTCCGAAGCCGCGTTGGATGAGCGGGGGGGCATCGCCCATCTGGTCTTCGGCATCGGCGTGAACCTGGCCCATACCCCGGCCGTGGAGGGGCGCGCCGTGGCGGCCCTCGGCCCCATTCCACCCGAGGATTTCGCGGAAACGCTGCTGGCGCGCATCGCCCATTGGCAAAACCGGCGCCTGGCCGAAGGCTTTGCCCCCATCCGCACCGCCTGGATGGAGCGTGGACCGGAGCGCGGCACAGTCCTGACCTTGCGGCGGGGCGACAATCCGGTCTCGGGCCGCTACGAAGGTCTGGCTGAGGATGGCGGGCTGCTGCTGGCCACCGGCGGCCGCCTGCATGCCTTCCATGCGGGCGAGGTGATGGAACGACACGATGCTTCTCGCGATTGATGCCGGCAACACCAATGTCGTCTTCGCCGTCCATGACGGCGCGGAATGGCGTGGGCGTTGGCGCATCGCGACCGACCCGAACCGCACCAGTGACGAATATGCCGTGTGGCTGCTGGCCTTGATGCAATTCGCAGGCCTCAGGCCCAGTGACGTGCAT
>CANHTE010000422.1 GCA_947462945.1 Acetobacteraceae bacterium | reverse complement strand
CTGGGCAATATCCGCCACGGCATCGTGCTGTTTGACGCGGAAGGCCGGCTGGTCGCGTCCAATGCGAAGCTGCGCGAAATGCTCGATCTGGAGGAACGCGCGCTGATGCCCGGCGTGCATATGCATGACATGGTGGACGCGCTGCTGGCGCGCGGCGAATATGGTGAGGGCTATGAAGGCGTGACGGTGGCGGAAACCATCAAGACGCGGCCGCGCTTTGCCCCTGTCCGCTCCCTGCGTTCGCGGCCCGATGGCAGCGTTCTGGAAATCGTCTCGGACCCCACGCCCGATGGGGGCTGGGTCGTCACCTACACGGAAGTCACGGAGGACAGAAAAATCCGCGCGGAGCTTGAGGCCGCGCGAGAAGCCGCCGAGACGGCCAGCCGGGCGAAATCCCGTTTCCTCGCCACCATGAGCCATGAGTTGCGCACGCCACTCAATGCCGTGATCGGCTTCTCCGAGGTCTTGCGCAGCCCCGTCACGGCGGAGCAGACGCTGGAATTCGCCACGGCCATCCAGGAGGCCGGACGGCATCTGCTCTCGCTGATCGACGACATCCTCGACATCACCCGCGCCGAGGCGGGCCAGGCCCCGCTGAAGCTGGAGGAAGTGGCCCCCACCCCCCTGATGGAAGCTGCCGCGCGCATGATCGGCCCGGCCATTTCAGACGGCAAGCTTACCCTGATCCAGGACATCCCGAAGGGGCTGCCCGCCTTGCGCGCAGATGCCCGCCGCCTGCTGCAAATCCTGCTGAACCTGTTGAGCAACGCCACGAAGTTCACCGAGGCCGGCGGCTGCATCGCCCTGCGCGCCCGCGCCACCGATGGCTCGGTGATCATCGAGGTGCAGGATACCGGTATTGGCATTGCGGCCCAGGATATTGAGCGCGCCTTCGAACCCTTCACCCAACTGGACAATGCGCTCTCCCGGCGCTTTCCTGGCTCGGGCCTTGGTCTGCACCTCTGTCGGGCGCTGGCCGAGGCGCAGGGTGCGACGCTGACGCTGGACAGCACGCCCGGCCTCGGAACCACGGCGCGCGTGACTTTCCCCGCCGCCTGCCTGATTCACTGAACGGATTTCCCATGCCCCTGGATACCCCCCTCGCTGTCACGGACCGCCTGTTCTACGCCGAGTTGGACCCCGCCGCCGCCGAGCGCCGCCTGCGTGAAGCAACCCAGGGCGCCGAGGATGGGGAGCTGTTCTTCGAATACCGGGAGAGCGAGGCGATCAGCCTGGAGGATGGCCGCATCCGCTCCGCCAGTTACGACACGGCCCGCGGCTTCGGCCTGCGCGCCATCCAGGGCGAGGCGGCAGGCTATGCCCATGCCGGCGAAATCAACGACGCCGCCCTGTCCCGCGCGGTGGCGACGGTGGGTGCGGTCCGGCAAGGGCGCAGCGGGTCCCTGGATGTCGGTCCCCGCGCCACCAACACGCAGCTCTATGAGGCGGCGAACCCCCTGACGGCCATGGGGTTCGCCGAGAAGACCGAGCTGCTCCTGGAAATTGACGCGCATGCCCGTGCCCTTGATCCGCGGGTGACGCAGGTCATGGCCTCACTGACGGGTGAGTGGCAGGCGGTTCAGATCCTGCGGCCGGATGGGCTGCGCGTGGCGGATTTGCGCCCGCTGGTCCGTTTCAATGTTTCGGTCGTGGTCGAGGAAAATGGCCGGCGTGAGACCGGCAGCTTCGGCACGGGCGGGCGCTTTGCCTATTCCCGCGTGATCGGTGAAGGCGGCTGGCAGCGGGGTGTTGCGGAGGCATTGCGCCAGGCGCTGGTGAACCTGCAAAGCATCCCCGCCCCGGCGGGAGAGACGGAGGTGGTGCTTGGCCCGGGCTGGCCCGGCATTTTGCTGCATGAGGCCATTGGCCATGGTCTGGAGGGCGACTTCAACCGCAAGAAGACCTCGGCCTTCGCCGGATTGCTGGGGCAGCGCATCGCAGCACCCGGCGTGACCGTGGTGGATGACGGCACCATCGCCGACAGGCGCGGCAGCCTCACCGTGGATGATGAGGGCACGCCCTCGGGCCGCACCGTGATGATCGAGGATGGCTATCTGCGCGGCTTCATCCAGGACCGGCAGAATGCGCGGCTGATGGGCGTGGCCCCCACCGGCAATGGCCGGCGCCAGAGCTATGCCCATTGCCCCATGCCGCGCATGACCAACACCATCATGCTGGGTGGCGCGCATGGCCCGGCCGAGATCATCGGCAGCGTGAAGCGCGGCATCTACGCGGTGAATTTCGGCGGCGGCCAGGTGGATATCACCAGTGGCAAATTCGTCTTCTCGATGAGCGAGGCCTACATCATCGAAAACGGCCGCATCGGCGCGCCGGTGAAGGGCGCCACCCTGATCGGCAATGGGCCCGATGCGCTGACCAAGGTCAGCATGATCGGCAATGACAGCGCGATGGACCCCGGGATCGGCACCTGCGGCAAGAATGGCCAGGGCGTGCCGGTGGGCGTGGGCCAGCCCACCCTGAAGATGACCGGCCTCACCGTCGGCGGCACCGCCATCTGACGCGGTTTTGCCACGCGTCCGTCATGCGCGTGCAACCACAGGCGGGCATGGGAGGGGGATGCAACGTCGCCTCCTCCTCGCCGCCCTCCTCCCCATGCCGGCGCTGGCCTTCCCGGAACGCACGATCACCATCATCGTGCCCTTCGCGGCCGGCGGCTCCACCGACATTGCCGCCCGGCTGATTGCCGAACGGCTTTCAGCACTGGCCGGCGGGCGTTTCGTGGTGGAGAACCGCACCGGCGCGGGCGGCGCCATCGGCAGCGAGGCGGTGAAGCGCGCCCCCCCCGATGGCCACACCCTGCTCATGGCCTCGGCCTCCTCGCATGGCGCCAACCCGGCCGTCTTCCGTGACCTGCCCTATGACGCCGTGCAGGATTTCGCGGCCGTGGCACTGACGGGCATCACACCCCTGGCGCTGGCCGTCCCGCCACAAGGGCCTGCGGATGTGGCCGCCCTGCGCGCGGCGCTGGCCGATGGGCGCGGCAGCTATGCCTCCGCCGGGGCGGGCAGCATCACGCATCTTTCTTCCGAACTGTTCCTCGCGCGCACCGGTCTGCGCGCCGAGCACATCCCCT
>CANHTE010000421.1 GCA_947462945.1 Acetobacteraceae bacterium | reverse complement strand
GGCGGCTCGGGTGCGGCGCCGGTCGCGGAGGTGGTGGAAGCCCGCTTCGCGCCGCTGCGTGAGGCCGCCGGCGCGCCGATGGATGGCGTGCTGGCCATCCTGAACGACCTCTATGTCCAGGTGGCGCGGCTGGCCAATTCGCCGCCCGGCACGGTGCTGCCCCCCGGCCAGGGGCTTGATCCCGGCCAGCGATTGCTCTCCGAGGCGCAGCGCCAGCCAGAACCGCTGCGCGGTTGGCTGACGGCCATCTCCCAATCCACCGGCCGGGCGCGTTCCGGTGGAGCACAGGCCGCCATTGCGGCGGCGGCTGGTGGTGGTGGTGGCGGTGGTGGCGCGCTGCTCAATCTGTGCCGTGGGATTGAGACGCGCTTCCCCTTCCGGCGTCAGGCCAATGCGCCGGACATGCCGGTGGATGACTTCATCCGGCTCTTTGCGCCAGGCGGGGTGTTTGACAGCTTCTTCACCCAGAATCTGCGTGCCTATACGGACATCACGCAGCGCGTCTGGCGTCCGGTGGCGACGGATGGCCTGCCGCCCCCCGTCTCGGCCGCTGATCTCGCGCAATTCCAGCGCGCTCAGGCAATCCGCGAGGCCTTTTTCCCGGCGGGTGTGGCCAATGGTTTCCGCTTCCAGCTGATCCCGGCCGGGCTGTCCGCCGGCACCACGGGCGCCACGCTGGAGGTTTCCGGCGCCCGCGTGGCCTTGCCGGCAGGTGGAGGTGGGCGGCCGATGGATCTGCAATTCCCGGCGCAGCAACCGGTGACCCTGACCTTCGACCCGGCCTCGAACCTGGGCGACCTCGCTTATGACGGGGCCTGGTCCACGCTGAAGCTGGTGTTTCTGCATCGCCTCACCGCCACCCCGCAGGCGGACCGCTTTCGCCTGATGGTGGAGCGAGGGGACCGGCGGGCGGAATTCCTGCTGCAGGCGGCCAGCACGGTGAACCCCTTTGCGCTGCGTGAAATGCAGGATTTCCGTTGCCCGACCTTCGCCCCCGCTGCGAATTGAGCGATGGAGGAGCCTCGCACCGGCCTGTTCGGCAAGCTTCCCGCCCATGGGGATTTCGTCCGCCGCGCCCTGCCACGCAGCTTCGTGACGCCCTGGGATGCCTGGCTGAGCGAGGGCATCGCTGCCTCCCGCCTTGCGTTGGGTGAGGCCTGGGATGCCGCCTGGGAGGCCGCGCCGATCTGGCGATTTCGCCTCGCACCTGGGGTTTGCGGCCCGGAGGCGGCTGTCGGTGTGGTGGCACCCTCGGTGGATACGGTTGGGCGGCGCTTTCCGCTGACCCTCGCCGCCGTGCTGCCCTCCGCCGCCATCCCACCCCCACCCGAATGGTATGCCGCATTGGAGCGCGCAGTGGAGGAAGGCCGGGCCGGGGCGCTCGACGCCGATGGCCTGGCCGCCAGCCTGCCCGTGCCGCCACCGGATGATCCCGACGCCACCCTGGATGGGCGCAGCCTGTTCTGGCGCGAGGGCTCCATCCCCAGGGGCATGCCGGCACCCCTGGAATTCCATCACCTGCTGGAGGCGCCAGAGCCATGAGCCCCACCTCCAGCGCGGCCACGCATGCCGGCGCCGTGCGGCCGCGCAATGAGGATAACCTCGTGGACCGGTCCGACCTCGGCCTTTGGGCCGTGGCGGATGGGGCGGGCGGCCATGGCTTGGGCGATGTGGCAAGCACGGCCATCGCCGAGGCCCTGGGCAGCATTCCGCCCGGCCTCTCAGCGGCCGAGATGCTGGCCCAGGTGCGGCTTCGGCTGACCGCTGTGCATGCCGATTTGCAGGCGCGCGCCCTGCTTCGTGGCCAGGGAAGCATCATCGCCTCGACCATCGTGGTGCTGCTGGTGCGTGGCGGCCATTTCGCGGCGCTCTGGGCCGGGGATAGCCGCATCTATCTGCAACGGGGCGGTGCGCTGCATCGCATCACGCATGACCATAGCCTCGTGCAGGAGCTGGTGGATTCCGGCGCCCTCAGCGCCGAGGAAGCCGAGCGCCACCCGCAGGCCAATGTGATCACCCGCGCGATCGGCGCGGAGGGACCCCTGGAACTGGACAAGGTGGCGGACCGGCTGCACCCCGGGGATCGCTTCATGCTGTGCAGTGACGGCGTCTTCAAGGAATTGCCGGAGGCCGAGATCGCGCGCCATCTCAGCCAAGGTGTCGAAGCGCATGAATTGGTTCAGCGCGCCGTGGCGGCGGGCGGGCGCGACAATGTCACGGTGGTGGTGGTGCAGGCCTGAAACCAGGCCTGCACCATTTGGAGCGGCGGGCAGGTCTCCCCGCCCGGCTGGGCGCGAAGGCGCTCAGCTCAGCTTGGATTCCGCAATGTCGTAGATCACGTGGCCGGTCGTCTTGGCCGCGAACTTGTCGTCGATGTTCAGGTATTCGCTGTCGATCTTCGTGAAATTGATGCTGAGGCTCTCGCTCGGGCGGTCACCGCCTGAGGAGACGCTATAGCCCGAGATCAGCGCATTGGTCAGGATGTACTTCTGGAAAGAGACATGCTTGCCGCTATTGTCGGTCTGCGTGATTTCGATCTTGGCCGTCACGGCCTTGCCGCCCACCGCGTCCTTGAGCAGGAGGGGCGAGGAGATGTCGAAGGTCTTGGTCACGGTGATTTCGCTCACCGAGGGTGCCGAGGCTTCGCGCTTGGAGCCGCCGCCGACGCCGCTGGAAATGCCGCGACCCACACCGAACTGGAAGGAGCTGACCTCGATCCAATCCTTATGGGTCAACTGCGTGGTTTCCCCCTTGATCTCGCCGTATTTCAGGAAAATCGCCATGATGTAATCGCTCCGAATGCCGCAGGCTGAGCCGATCCTGGCGCCGCGGCGGGCGGCCTGGCCGGTGTAATGGGTGCCGGGACCATCCCGCCACCAAATGCAACGCAGTCCAAATCCTGTTCTTGCCGTTTCTGGCAGCCCGGACCGGCCATGCTGACTGAGAACAGAAATACTGTAACCCAAGCCTGGGAGTGGGTCTCAGTCGGATCGCGGATCGCGGTGATCGGGAATGCCGATGCTCCGGCTAATCCAACTCGTACCGAAATCCTCCCGCCTCGTTCAGTCCCACACTGACCTTCCCGATCGGGCGGCC
>CANHTE010000420.1 GCA_947462945.1 Acetobacteraceae bacterium | reverse complement strand
TTGGCCCGCTGTCAGGCGGCAGGGTCACACGCGGGTGGCGAGCGCCATGGCGGCGGCCTGCACCGGCGGGCGGTTTCGCCCGGCGCGGCCATAACCCGGGGCTGCGGCCAACGGTCGGGCGGCCCCGGCGATGGTTTCGATCACGCGGGATTGCAGGGCGATGGCGGCCTCCAGCAGCTTGCGGTTTTCCTGCCCGAGGCTGGAGAGGCTGACCGCCAGGCTCTCCGCCGCATCACGCATCGACCCCTCGGCGCGGGATTGGGTGCGGGTGGCGGCGGCGGTGGCGGCGGCGAAGGCGTCGGTCGCCTGCATCTTGCGCGTGGCCATGGCCGCGGCGCGCGTCAGGTCAAGCGCGGCCAGGGCTTCGTTTTCGGCGCGCAAGGCTTCTGCCAGGCGCTCTCCGGCGGCGATCACAGCGTCCATCATGGGCGGTTCTCCTCGGGTTGGTTGATCGGGTTGCGGGCCTGGTCCTGCAGCCGGAGCATGTGCCGAAGCACCATGTCCTGGATGCCGATTCCCTGGCCGGAACGGGCGGCGCCACTGGCGAAGGCCTCGACCATCATCGGGCGCCACTGCGCCTCGGCCGAGCCGCCGCCAAAGGCGGATTTCGAGGTGTCCACCGTGTCAAAGGCGGGCTGCATGAGCTGCGCCAGAACCTGCGCCTCGAAGGCCTGCGCGGTTTGCCGCATGCGGGCCGGCGTCTGCACGCCGCCAATGGGGGGAAGGCTGTTCAAGGCCAACATTTATCGAACCTCCAACTCGGCTTGCAGGGCACCCGCAGCCTTGATTGTCTGCAGGATGGTGATCAGGTCGCGCGGGCCGACGCCCAGGCTGTTCAGCCCACGCACCAGTTCCGAGAGGGTGACGCCGCCACGCAGCACACCCAGCCGGCGGTCGCCCTGGTCATCCACTTCGATCTGCGTGCGGGGCACCACCACCGTCTCGCCCTGGCCGAAGGCATTGGGCTGGCTGACCTGTGGCGTCTCGGTGATGCGGATGGTCAGGTTGCCCTGGGCGATGGCCACGGTGGAAACCCGCACCTGCTCACCCATCACGATGGTGCCTGAGGCCTCCTCGACGATCACGCGGGCCACCTGGTCAGGCTGCACGCGCAGCTGCTCGATCTGGGTGATGAAGCTCATCGGGTCACGCCCGCCGAGTGTGAGCAGGACGGTGCGGGGATCGACGGCGCGGGCCGTGTTCCCACCGCGCCCGTTGATGGCGGCGGCGATCCGTTGCGCCGTGGTGAAATCCGGGTTGCGCAGGGAAAGGCGGATATGGTCCCGCCCGGCCAGGGTATAGGGCACCGCGCGTTCCACGATGCCGCCCGAGGAAATCCGCGCGGAGGTCGGCACGCCGCGCATGACGGAGGCGCCAGCGCCCCGGGCCGCAATGGCGCCCGTGGCGACCGCGCCCTGCGCCACCGCATAGACCGCGCCATCGGCGCCCAGCAAAGGCGTGACCAGCAAGGTGCCGCCGGTGAGGTTGGAGGCATCCCCCATCGAGGAGACCGCCACATCAATGCGGCTACCAGGCTGGGCGAAGGCGGGCAGGTTGGCCGTGACCATCACGGCGGCGATGTTGCGGGTATCCAGCCGGGCTTCATTGTCGCGCGTGTTGACGCCCAGGCGCTCCAGCATGCCGACCAGGGATTGGCGGGTGAAAATGGCGGTGCGCAGGCGATCCCCCGTGCCGGGCAGGCCAACGACCAAGCCATAGCCGACCAGTTGGTTGTCGCGCACGCCTTCCACATCGGCGATGTCCTTGATTCGCACCGGTTGTGCCGCCAGCAGCGCGGGCCAGAGAAGAAGGCCGAGCAGCATCGCGATCATCTTCACCGGGCTGAAAGATTTTCCCGTCACTGTCTTTGGCACTCCGAGCTGAAACCGAAACGAACTCTCCTTCAGCCATCACGCAATCGCCGTGCCAGGGTGGGGAGGGGTTCAGGAGGGCAGGACTTGCCGGGGGAGGGGCGGGATTACCGCCCCGGGCCAGATGCCTCGGCAGAAAGCGCTGCCGGCGGAAAAAAGGGGATGCCATGCTGCCGCCGATCCGGGCCTATCAGCCCCAAACACGCAGTTCCGCCGCCAGGCGCCCAAGCGCCGGCTTCGCCTTGCCTGAATCCGGAACCGGCGCGGTTCATGGCACGGAATCGGCCACGTCCTCACTGGGTGTGATGGGGCTTGAGCAGGGCTGGACTCCGGCGGAACGTGACGCGGCCGCCCAACGCCGCGGTTCCGCCTTGCTGCGCGAATTGGCGGGGCTGCAATTGGCCCTGCTGGACGGCGCGATTGAGCCCGCATGCCTGTCCCGCCTCGCTCTGCTGGCCGAGGGAGAGGCGGGGGCGGACCCCATGCTGCGCGAGATCATGGCGGAGATTTCGCTCCGCGCGAGGATCGAACTGGCCCGCCTCACTTGATGAAAACCGGGACGGCTGCGTGAAATTGTAGCCGGCCCATGGGCTTGAAGCGATTCACCCCTTGGCTCGCGCGGCGGCTTTCCCTATGGTCGGCCTGCCCCGGGATTGCATCTGGCGTCGGGCCGGATGCGCCGCGAGGGGAGGTACAGGCTCATGGTCGTCACCCTGCCGTCCGATTATCGTCCATCAGAAGACGAAGAGTTCATGAACGCCCTGCAGCAGGAGTATTTTCGGCAGAAGCTGCTGCGTTGGCGCCACGAGTTGTTGCGGGAAGCCGGTGCAACCCTCAATTCCCTCTCTGCCGGGGGCATCACCGAAGCCGACCTGACCGACCGCGCCAGCGTCGAGACGGATCGCGCCCTGGAACTCCGCACCCGGGACCGCGCCCGCAAGCTGATCAGCAAGATTGATCAGGCCGTCGAGCGTATTGCCCAGGGAACCTATGGTTTCTGCGAGGAAACCTTCGAGCCGATCGGCCTGAGGCGCCTCGAAGCGCGCCCCATCGCCACCATGTCCATCGAGGCGCAGGAGCGCCACGAGCGGATGGAAAAAGTGCACCGCGACGACTGACCCCGAAGCCCCCCAAGGGGGTGGTCTGGAGTGCGGCCGCAGGCCCCAACCCAACGGGTGGGGCCTCGACGCATTGCGGGCGGGGTTTCGGAGAGCGGTTGATCGTCG
>CANHTE010000419.1 GCA_947462945.1 Acetobacteraceae bacterium | reverse complement strand
GGTGAGGCCGAGGGCTGGCTGGGCGCCTTGTCGCAGAAGCTGCCCGTCGTGTCGCTCAACACGATGCTGTTCGAGGACGGTCTGCTGCTGGACCTGCCCGAGGGCATGCAGGGCGGCGCGCTGGAATTGCTCAGCTTCGCCAGCCATGCCGAGCGGCCCATCGCCTTTCATCCGCGCCACCTGATCCGCATCGGTGCCCGCGCGTCATTGACGCTGATCGAGACCAGCCTGGGGCCGAATGGCGCCAGCTATCTGCATAATCCGGTGTTTGAAATCCAGGTGGGCGAAGGCGCCACGCTTTCCCATGTGCGCATTCAGCGCGAGGGGCGGGCAGGCTTCCAGCTCTCCACCGTGCTGGCCGCAGTGCAGGCGGGCGGCACCTATGATAATTTCACCCTCAATGCCGGCGCCAAGCTGGTGCGGAATGAGATCCATACCGCCCTGCTCGGCCCCAAATCCGCTTGCCATATGAATGGTGCGCAACTGGCCGGCGATGGGCAGCACGCGGATACCACCACCTATCTGGATCACGCAGCGCCCGATTGCGCCAGCCGGCAGACGTACAAGACAGTGCTGGCCGGCAAGTCACGCGGCGTTTTCCAGGGCAAGATCCTGGTGCGCCAGGCCGCCCAGCGCACCGATGGCTACCAGATGAACCAGGCGCTGCTGCTCTCGGAGGATGCCGAGATTGATGCCAAGCCCCAGTTGGAAATCTACGCGGATGACGTGAAGTGCAGCCATGGCGCCACCGTCGGCGCGCTGGATGAAGCGCAGCTGTTCTACCTGCGCGCCCGCGGCATTCCGGCCGAGGCAGCGCGCGCCATGCTGGTCCAGGCTTTCCTGGTTGAAGCCATTGAGGGCGTGACCCACCCCCTCGCCCAGGCAGCACTCGCCGAGGCGACGGATGGCTGGTGGGAGAGAGAGGCGGCCTGAACATGGACACGCACATCACAAGCAGCTTCGACGTCACGCGCATCCGCGCGGACTTCCCGATCCTGTCCACGACCGTGCGTGGCAAGCCGCTGGTCTTCCTGGACAGCGGCGCCTCCGCGCAAAAGCCGCGCGCGGTGATGGATGCCATGACGCAGGCGATGGAGACGGCCTATGCCAATGTCCATCGCGGCGCCTATCACCTCAGCGAAGTGGCGACCGAGGCGCATGAGGCCGCGCGCGGCGCTGTCCAGCGCTTCCTGAACGCGGCCGAGCCCGAGGAAATCATTTTCACGCCCAATGCCACCGGCGCCTTCAACCTCGTGGCCCACAGCTTTGGCCGGGGCATGCTGAAGCCCGGCCAATGCGTGCTGGTGAGCGAGATGGAGCACCACGCCAATCTCGTTCCCTGGCAGATGCTGCGGGATGCGGGGCTGGGCATCGGCCTGCGCTTCGTGCGCGTGACCGATCGCGGTGAACTGGATCTGGAAGACCTTGCCGCCAAGCTGGCTGATGGCAAGGTGGGGCTGGTCTCGCTCACGCATATGTCCAATGTGCTGGGCACGGTGACACCTGCCGCCCGCATCGCCCGCATGGCGCATGAAGCCGGGGCGCGCGTGTTGTTCGACGGCAGCCAGGCGGCAGTGCATCGCGCGGTGGATGTGCAGGCGCTGGATGCGGATTTCTATATCTTCACGGGCCACAAGCTCTACGGCCCCACGGGCATTGGCGTGCTCTATGGCAAGCGCGCGCTGCTCGATGCCATGCCGCCCTTTTTCGGCGGTGGCGACATGATCGAGACTGTGACGCTGGAGCATTCGACCTTCGCGGCCAGCCCGGCCCGCTTCGAGGCCGGCACGCCCGCCATCATCGAGGCCGTCGGTCTTCACGCCGCGATTGATTATGTGAACGCCATCGGCATGTCGGCGATTGAGGCGCATGAGCGGGCGCTGGTGGATCACGCCATGGGCGCGCTGACGCAGGTGGAAGGGCTTTCCCTGCTTGGCGGCGCGCAGGATCGTGGTGGGGTCTTTGCCTTCAGCCTCGCCGGCGTCCACCCGCATGACCTCTCCACCTACCTCGACCGCTCTGGCATTTGCGTCCGCGCCGGGCGGCACTGCGCGGAGCCGCTGCACAACCGCTTCGGGCTGGAGGGTGGCAGTACCCGCGCCTCCTTCGGGCTTTACACCACGCGGGAGGAGATTGATTTCCTCGCCACCAAGCTCATTGATGCCCGGAGATTCTTTGCGTGAACGCGCCCGCGGGATTCGATGAGTTGCAGGACCTTTACTCCAAGGTGCTGAGGGACCTCGCCCGCAACCCAGCGCATCGTGGGCGGCTGGAAAATGCCACCGCCACCGCGCGGGGTGACAACCCGATGTGCGGAGATCGGGTGGAGGTGTTTCTCAACCTCGATGGCGGGCACATCAGTGAGGCGATGTTCACCGGCCGTGGCTGCGAAATCAGCCAGGCCAGTGCCGCCCTGCTCACGGAATTGGTGCGCGGCAAGTCGCCCGGCGAAGCCCGCGCCCTGGGCCAGGCCGTGGCGCGCATGGCCCGAAACGGAGAGCGCGATGAAACCACCGAAGAACTCTGCCGCCTTTCCGTTTTTTCCATCGTCCAGAGATTCCCGAGCCGCGTGAAATGCGCCACCCTCGCCTGGCACGCGCTTGATGCCGCGCTTGCGGGCGTGAAGGAGACCAGCAGTGAGTGAAAATGCGACCCATGGCAGCTGGACCCCCACGGGTGAAGCCTTGCCCATCGTGACGGAAGAAGGCGTCATCGCCGCCATCAAGACCGTGTTCGACCCGGAAATCCCGGTGGATATCTACGAACTCGGCCTGATCTACGCGATTGAGCTGGGCGAGGATGGCCGTGTGAAGGTGGAAATGACCCTCACCACCCCCTCCTGCCCCTCAGCGCAGGAATTGCCGAGCATGGCGGAGGAAGCCATCCGCCTTGTGCCCGGCGTGACCGATTGCGAGGTGGAGATCGTCTGGGACCCGCCCTGGGATCAGTCGCGGATGAGTGAAGATGCGCGCCTCGCGCTCAATATGTTCTGAGGGATTTGGCCATGAGCACCACCGCCGCGCCCACCCGCACCCGCCGTGAATTGCCGCCGCTGATGAGCCTCTCGGAAGGTGCGGCCGAGCGCCTGCGCCGCCTTT
>CANHTE010000418.1 GCA_947462945.1 Acetobacteraceae bacterium | reverse complement strand
GAGCTTTCGCCCGGGCCATGCCGACATCGCCTATGCTTGGAAATACGGCATCCGTGACCATCGTGGCGGCGGGCGCGCCTCGGCGCGCGAGACGGCGATGCGGGTCGCCGCCGGCGCCATTGCGCGGCGCGTGCTGGGCGATGGCATCCACATCCGCGGGGCCCTGGTGCAGATCGGCGCGGATCGTGTGGACCGCGCCGCCTGGGACTGGGCGCAAACCTTTGCGAACGAGTTCTGGTGCCCCGATGCCGCCGCCGCCCTGCGCTGGGAAGCGCTGCTGGCTGGCGTGCGCAAGGCCGGCTCCTCCATCGGCGCCGTCATCGAAGTCCAGGCTGAGGGCGTGCCCGTCGGCCTGGGCGCGCCCATTTACGGCAAGCTGGATGCCGATATCGCCGGCGCGCTGATGTCCATCAACGCGGTGAAGGGTGTCGAGATCGGCGATGGTTTTGCCGCCGCCGAACTCTCGGGCGAGGACAACGCCGATGAGATGCGGATGCGCCAGGACGGCTCGGTGGAGTTCCTGGCCAACCACGCGGGCGGCATGCTGGGCGGCATTTCCACCGGCCAGCCCATCGTGGCGCGCTTTGCCGTGAAGCCCACATCCTCCATCCTCACGCCCCGTCAGGCCGTCACCGTGGGTGGCCGCAACACGGAGCTTCTGACCAAGGGCCGGCATGACCCCTGCGTGGGCATTCGCGCCGTCCCGGTGGGCGAGGCGATGCTGGCCTGCGTGCTGGCGGATCACCTGCTCCGCCATCGCGCGCAAAATCCCGATGCCCCCCTGATCGGGCGGTTGCCCCGCGCGTAAACCAAGTTGAGAGACGGGAACGAACCCGCTAGGGTGACATTGCGGCATGGTTGTGCCGCGCCCGAACCCGATCGAGAACCCATGACCCCTCCGGACCCGCACTGGGACCCCAAGTCCGACCCCACAGCATTGAAGGCCTTCGTGGCCCTGGCGGGCGGCGTGGTCTGGCGGAAACGCATGGCGGATTTGGGCGCAAGGGTGCAGCCGGGCTCACTCTCCGGGCGGGCCATGCAGCAGCGCCATGCGCTGGAGTTGATCCTGGCCAGGCTCTCCCGGCCAGAGCTTCTGGCCAAGGCCGGGCGCGCCGAGCGCCGCGTGCTTGCCTTCGCGCGGGAGGCTGCAGAGCTTGCCAAATCCATGCCAGAAGGGCCACGCGCACGGCTTCGCGCCCTGGTGGGTGAGGGTCTGGCTGGCCATGCCACGCTGGTGCCGCTGTTTCACCTGATCCGCACGGCGGCCTTGCTGCGCAAGCGTGGCTTCCACGTCGCCTTCGACGGGCTGTTGCACGGCACGGCCTATGACCTTCTCGCCACGCGCGAGGGCGCCGTGGCGGAGGTGGTTTGCGAAACCGTCTCGGCTGAGGAAGGCCGCCCGCTGCATAAGGGCGATTGGGCCCAGCTGGTGGACCGGGTGAACCCGGAATTGCAAACCTGGCTGGCCGCGCATCCCGGCCGCTACATCCTCAAGATGACCCTGCCCGAGGGCGTGACGGACCAGACCCAGCTCTCCGAATTGTACAGCCGCATCAGCACCATGCTGGCTTCCGAAAAGCGCCAGGATGCCAGCGCCGATGCGGTTCTGAAGCTGGACCCGCTGATTCTGGCCGGCGCGCAGGCGGCGAGTGATCCGCAGCGCGCCTTGCCCGCACGCCTGCGCGAAGTCTTCGGCGTGGAAGCGCATCTGGCCGTCACGGCGGACCCTTCCAGCGGCAGCGTCCTGGTCATGGCGGCGCGGGCGGGGCGGGAGAATGAGATCTCGCTGGCCGTGAAGCGCCGGGCGGCGGCCGCCACCGCACGCTTTTCCGGCACGCGGCCGGGCATTGTCGCCGTCTTCCTCGATGATCTGGAAGCCGCCGAATGGCACGCCCTGCGGGACACGCTGGAGTTGGAAGGCGTGATCCGCCGCTTCCTGACCGAGCCCGAGGCCAAGCTGGTCGTGGCCGTGACCTGCACGACGCGGCAGGAGTTCTTCGCGCTGGGTGATTGCGCCCCGGAAGGGGAATTGCGCTTCCGGAATCCGGGACATCCGGCGGCGAAGAATGTAGGACTGGCGCCCGCCATCAGCAGCAACTGAGGCCGTAGCTGCTCAGCGCCACGCGCTTCTGCCGACGTTGTCCCGGACCCGTCATTCCGCGCGAGAGGGCAGAGCCCCCTCGCGCGCGTTGTCTCACGCCAGTGTCGTCAGATCCTGGAACCAATGCTGCGCCGGCACATAGCCGCGCACCGCACGGCCCATGGCCTTCGGGTTGGTGTCATGAACCACGAAAACCCACAGCGCCTCATTCACCGCCTTTTCATGCGCGCGCTGCATCAGCCGGTTCTGCTCCGTCTCGTCGAAGCTGTTCATCGCCGCGTTCAGGATCGTATCCATCTCCGCATCCCGGTAATGCCCGTAATTCACGCCGCGCGGTGAAATCTGGTCCGAGTGGAAAAAGCGGATGAAGGCATAGAGGGGGTCGCTTGTCAGATAGGCCACGTTATTGGCCGTGATATTGCCCGCGCGGCTGATTTCGCCCAGCGCGCCCTGGCGCCAGGCGGTGTAGAGCACCTCAAGCTCCACCACCTGGAAATCCACCTGGATGCCGACTTCGCGCCAGGCCGACTGGATATACTCGTTCATCGGCATGGACAGCATCTGGCCCGAGCCGCCCGAGGGCACGATGAAGCGCGTGCGCAGCGGATTGGCGCGGCTGAAGCCGGCCTCGGCCAGCAGGCGCCGTGCCTCGGCCGGGTCGAATCGGATGCGGAATTCCGGGTTGCCAAACCAGGGCGAGGACGGGTCCACCACGCCCACGGCCGGCTTGGCCAAGCCCCCCAGCAGCGCCACGACCTCTTCCCGGTTGATGGCGAGATTGGCCGCGCGGCGCAGGCGGACATCACGCCAGGGCGAACCCTCGGCGAGGCTGAGATGGTAGTTCCAGACATGCGGCGTCACATTCTCGATGATCCGCACGCCGGCCTGGCGCAGGCGGGGCAGCAGGTCCGGCGCGGGGCTCTCGATGATGTCCACTTGGTTGGTCAGGATGGCGTTGGTGCGCGTCACCGTCTCGGGCGCCACGACCAGGATGATG
>CANHTE010000417.1 GCA_947462945.1 Acetobacteraceae bacterium | reverse complement strand
CCCCAGACCCCTTTTGTTTTCAGTAACTTGCCAAAGATCTGAATAAATGGGGTTTGGGGCCCATGGCCCCAGCCGCCGGAGGCCCTTTTTTGCGTCCTCACTCCCGCCAAGGATGCTGCGCCCACATCCGTTGGTAATTCTCCCGCATGGCAAACAGCACGCTCCGATGCTGATCAGGATCGAGGAAGCGCAGCGGCAATCGCTGCTGTGTGGCCGCCGCCATGAACTCCGGGTGCTGCATCACGCCGCGCACCACGCCCGCGAGGCGCTGCAGCACGGGCGCTGGCGTGCCGGCCGGGGCGGCCAGGCCCCGCAGCGAGCCATCCACCACATCAAAGCCCTGTTCGCGGAAGGTTGGCACATCGGCCGTATTGGCCCAGCGCGTCTCGGCCATCTGGCCCAGGGGGCGCAGCACATTTTGCCGGAAATCGCCCACCCCCTCGCCCATGTTCATCGCGGCCAACTGGATGGTGCGGCCCAGGATGGCATTGCGCACCTGGGAGGAGCCGTTGAAGGGCACATGCAGCAATTGCGTGCCCGTCAGCCGCTCAAAGGCCAGCGTCGCCAAATGATCATCCGAACCCACGCCCGTCGTGCCATAGCTGATGGTACCGGGGGCCGCGCGGGCGGCGGCGGCCAAATCCGCCAGGTTGCGCCAGGGGCTGTCGGGCAGCACCCAGAAGCCACCCGGATCATCCACCACATTCGCGATGGGCGAGAAATCCTCCAGCCGGTAGCGCGCCTGGCGCTCAATCGGGATGGTGACGAGGTTGGGCGTGTTGATGAAGCCGATGGTCAACCCGTCCGGCCGGGCGCGAGCGAGTTCCGCCCAGCCGACCTCACCGCCTGCGCCGGCCCGGTTATGCACCACGACGGATTGGCCCAGTTCGCGCTCCATGAAGCGCGCCAGGGTGCGGGCCGCCACATCCGTGCCGCCGCCCGGAGCAAAGGCCACGATCATGGTGATGGGGCGCTCCGGCTGCCAGTTCTGGGCGCTCGCCGGCGTGGCCAGGATGGGAAGGCCCAGTGTGGGTAGGCCCAGTGTGGGTAGGGCCAGTGTGGGTAGGCCCAGTGTGGGTAGGCCCAGTGTGGGTAGGCCCAGTGTGGGTAGGGCCAAGGCGATGCGGCGCGTGATCATGCTGTTCCTCCGATGATTTTCCGGAAGGTTGGCACGGCCGCCGTTCAAGCCAAAGAGGGCGTCGGACCCATGGCCGGGCCTCGTTCGTCAGCCGGCCGAAGGGCGGGGCGCAAAGAGTTTCAGCAAGGGTGGCAGCACCAGCATCACACAGAGCAGCGAATAAACGAGGCTCACCGAGAGCACCACGCCCATGCTGGCGGTGCCCGGATGCGGCGAGAGGGCCAATGCGCCAAAAGCCGCTGCATTGGTCACGGCCGAATAGATCACGGCGCGGTTCAGCGGGCTGGCCAGCAAATCCCGCCGCCCCTGCTGCCATGCGGCCACGAAATAAATGTCATAGGCCACGCCCTGCCCGAACAGCAGCGGCAGCGCGAGGATATTGGCGAGGTTGAGGTCCGGCCCCAGCATCGCGCAATGCGCCATGGTCATCAGCCCGGCCAAAGCCAGCGGCGCCAGCGCCAGCAAGGATAGCCGGAGCGAGCGCAGCGTGACCCACAGCAGCGCCAACACAAACACCAGCCCCAGCACGCCCGACTGGATGAAGGCGCGCTGGATCGTGGCGGAGGATTCCCGCATCGAGACGGCCAGCCCCGTCGCCTCCGGTGCCAGGACGCGCACGGCGGCGGCGAATTGGCTGAGCAGGCGCGTTTCATCCTCGACAATGGGGTTGGGTACCATTTCGATGCGTGCGCGGCCTTCGGCCGTCATCCAATCGGCGCGCAGATCGGCGGGCAGGTTTTCCAGCGTCACCGCCTCGGCCGAGAGCATGGCGCGGACCTGCCCCAGCAGATGCGTCAGTCCAGGCAATGCGCTGCCGGCAAAATGCGCACGCCATTCCGGCGGGCCGCGCGCCAGCAGAGCCAGGCCACGGCCCAGCCGTGCGGCCTCGCCATCCAGCGGCACGAGTTCGCTGGCCGCCGCACGGAAGGCCGCCACAACGGCCAGGTCCTCGGGCGGGGGGGCCGGTTCGGCCGCCAAAGCCGGGCCCAGCAGCATGGCCGCATCCTCGATCAGCGCGAGTTTCTCGGCCTGCTGGGCGGGGATGAAATCGGCCAGGGTGGTGGCGCGCGCCACCTCGGGCAGCGCCGCCAGACGCGCGGCCAGCGCCTGGGCGGCGGCGAGATCGGGCGCCAGCACCTCCAGCGTGTTCGGATTGGTCTCGGCGCTGCGGGCCAGGTCCCGCCAGGTTGCGACGGATTCCGCTTGCGGGTCGCGCAGGTTGATCGGGTTGGTGTCAAAGCGCAGCCATTGCAACGCGACGAGGCAACAGGCCGCTACGGCCAGTGCCAGGAAAGCCACGCCCGCCGCATGGGCCGAAAGCCAGGCATCCACCGGCCGCAGCGCGGGATACCCCACCTCTCGCGCTTCGCCGCCTGGGCGGGCCACGACCAGCAGCGCGGGCAGCAGGGTCATCGCCAGAAACCAGCCAATCACCATGCCTCCGGCCGCGACCAGGCCGAGTTCCGCCACGCCCCGATAATCCGTCGGCCAGAAGGAAAGAAAGCTGAGCGTGACGGCCAGCGCCGCCAGCGTCATCCCCGGGCCGGCCACCCTGGCCGCCTGTTCCAGGGCTGGACGAAGCTCGGGAAGATGGGCGCGCTCGGCGCGGTATTGGACGGCGTATTGAATGCCAAAATCCACGCCAAGCCCGATGAACAGCACGGCGAAGGCGATGGAGAGCGGGTTGAAACTCCCCACCAGCAGGAGCCCGAACGCTGCCGTCCAGACCAGCCCCACAAGGATCAGCACCAGCAACGGCCAGATCAACCGCCAGGAGCGCAGCGCCATCCAGAGCAACACGGCCACCAGCACGAAGCTGAGCACGGCGTTTTCCACCGCGCCCTCACTCACAGTGGCGAATTCCTCATCCGCCATGGGGACGGGGCCGGTCAGCCGGATGGGAATGCCAAGTCGCGCGGCCTCGGCGCGGATCACTTCGGTGGCCGCGGCGCCGGCTGAGAGCT
>CANHTE010000416.1 GCA_947462945.1 Acetobacteraceae bacterium | reverse complement strand
CGTAACGGTTCCAGTGAGGCGATGCCGCCTCGCGTGATACGGAGCCAAGCTTATGACCCAAACCCTTCGCGGCGCGCTGCTGGCCAGCATGACCCTCCTCGCCCCCCTCGCCGGCCAGGCGGCCCCCCTGGTTGGCCTCACCGCCGACAACATGCTGGTTCAACTGGACAGCGAGACCCGCCACGCGGCGGCGCCCAAGCGCATCCAGGGGGCTGATAGCCGCGTCATCGCGGTGGATCAGCGCCCGGCCAATGGTCTGCTTTATGGCGTGACCGAGCGCGGGCAGATCGTTACCCTCAATCCCGCCACGGGCCGCGCCACGCCGGTGAGTCGACTGAACACGCCCTTCGAATTCGGCGGCCGCGCCGTGGCCGATTTCAATCCGGTGCCCGATCGGCTCCGGCTGATGGGCTTGAACGGCGTGAACCTCCGGGTGAATGTGGAAACCGGTGAAGTGGTGCGCGATGGCGCGTTGAAGCATGCCGATGGCCCCTCGGCCGGCACCACGCCGCGCATCGTGGCCGGCGCCTATATCAACAGCGTGGCCGGTGCCACGGCCACGACGCTCTTCACCATTGATACGCTGCAAAATGCGCTGAACGTCCAGGCGCCTCCCAATGACGGCATCCAGGCGCCGCGCGCCCGCATCCCCGCCGCGCTGCCGACGGGCGTGGCCATGGATATCCTGGCAGAGGGGAGCACCAACACCGCATTCCTGCTGACCGGCACCACGCTGCACACGCTGAACCTGGCCGATGGCGCGGTGGCGACACGCGGCGCCATCACCGGCCTGCCGGCGAGCGAGGTGATCGACATCGCCGTCATGCGGTGACTCCAGCCCCCCGCGTCATCCAACGATCGGCCGGAGGCCTGCTGCTGGTGGCGGTGCCTTTCTCCCGGCCTTGTCCGGTACGCGGGGGGGGGCCGGCGGGACTGCCTTCGCCATCATGCCAAGGCAACCGCCGGATGGCGGCAGAGCAAAGCCCGGGCTTAACTGCGGGCATGAGCCAATTCCGCTGCCTCCCCATGGATACCGCTTCCGCCACACGCTTCCGGGCGACCCGGGTGGATGATCGTGGCGGCCCCGCCCATGCCCGCATCGTGGATGGCCCGGGCTTCCCATGCCGCCACTGCCTCAAGCTGGGCGAAATCGGTGAGGAGATGCTTCTGGTCAGTTGGGATCTGCCGCTGCCGCAAGGGCCCTATTGGACGCCTTCGCCCGTGTTTCTCCACGCGCGCGATTGCCCGCCCGCCGTCCTGGAGGACGCCCTGCCCGAGACGGTGACATCCAATATGATCGTCTCGCTGCGCCATTACGACCGTGATGGGATGTGCCTTTACGACCTTGGCATGGTGAGTTCGGGCGATGTGGTGGAAGCGCCCCTGCGCGAGCGCCTTCGCGATCCGCGCGTGGCCTATGTGAATATCCATACAGCGCGGCCGGGATGCTGGCTGACACGTGTGGAGAAAACCGACCCCGGATGATGGCGCAGAAATGCTTGGCCAAGGCGCCCTATCGAGGGATTGACGACGCCCCGCGGCAATAGGTGATATGCCATCGGCCCGCGCCGTTCCGTTGAGGTTAATCCTCCCGAGGCGTCCAGCCATGCGGACAACTTCAGAGAGAAAATCAATCCGCTGTGCCTTGACTTCCCGAAGGCGAGGGGCGGATGTAGCCCGCTCATGGTCGGGTCGGGAAGGAATGTCGCATGCGGGTTCTGGTGCTGGGTGCGGGTGCGCTGGGCGGCTATTTCGGGGGCAGGCTGGCCGAGGCCGGTGGCGACGTCACCTTCCTCGTGCGGCCCGGCCGCGCGGCACAGCTGGCGCAAGACGGGCTGGTGATCGAAAGCCCCTTCGGCCACGCGCGGCTTTCCGTCAACACCGTCGCGGCCGAGGCGCTGCAACCCGGCTGGGATGTCATCCTGCTGACCTGCAAGGCCTATGACCTGGAGGATGCGATGGCGAGCATCGCGCCCGCGGTGGATCAGCGCAGCGCCATCCTGCCCGTCTTGAACGGCCTCTCTCATATCGAGACCCTGCAAGCCCGTTTTGGCGCCGCGCGCATCCTGGGCGGCTTGTGCAAGATCCAGGCGACGCTGACGCGCGAAGGCGTCGTGCGGCAGTTGAATGACTGGCGCTGGCTGACCTTTGGCGAGATGGATGGCAGCCTAAGCCCGCGCGTGACCGCGCTGGAGGCCGCCTTTGCCACCGCGCATGGCATGGAAGCCAAGGCCGTGCCGAATATCGGCCAGCGCATGTGGGAGAAGCTGGTGCATCTGGGCACCAGCGCGGTCGGCACGGTGCTGATGCGCGCCAATGTGGGCGAGATTGTCCGTGGCGGCGGCGGCGCCTGGCTGCAGGAGATTTTGACGCGCAACGCTGCCATCGCCGCCCATCACGGCCACCCCATGCCCGAGGCCTTCATGGCCGAATACCGCGCGCTGTTCAGCGAGCCGGGCAGCGCCTACGCCACCTCCATGCTGCGCGACATCGAAGCCGGCAACCGGATCGAGGGCGAGCATATCCTGGGCTTCCTGGCCGCCGCCGCCGCGCGCGCCGGTGTGGAGGCGGCGATCCATGACGCCGCCGCCCTGCATGCGCGGGCTTATGAGCAAAGGCGCCTGGCCCGGGGCTGACGCAAGGCTGGAAGACTGGGTGTTTGGTCTCGGGTTTTGATGGTGCAGTCTTCTCCCGGGAATGGAAGGATGCGCTATGGGTCAAATTCTCCCCGGGTGCGCCACAACGAACAGAGGCGATCCGTCGCGCGATCCAGCATAGTCAAGCGAGCCTGAGAGAACTCGCCGGGCGCTACGGGGTGAACCCCAAGACCATCGCCAAGTGGCGCAAGCGCACCTCGGCCGCCGGCCTGCCCACCGGGCCGCGAAAGGCCCAGTCCTCCACGCTGTCACCCGAGCAGGAGGCCATCATCGTGGCGTTCCGCCGTCACACCCTACTGCCGCTGGACGACTGCCTCTACGCCCTGCAGGCCACCATCCCGCAGCTCACCCGCTCCGCCCTGCACCGCTGCCTACAGCGCCACGGCATTTCGCGCCTGCCTGAGATCGAGGGCGACAAGAAGCCCAAGGCCAAGTTCAAGGCTTACCCAATCG
>CANHTE010000415.1 GCA_947462945.1 Acetobacteraceae bacterium | reverse complement strand
GCGAGCCGAGCGGGGCGCTTGCCCGCACCGGGTTCCGACAAAGAGCGCACGCCGAGATAGCGCGCCCCGCGCAGCGCGCCGGGGGGCGGGACGCCGTTCGGGCAACCCACCGCCCGGATCGGAAACGGCCCTTGGTTATCCTCCTTAGCAGGGCCGCTGATTGCCCCAGGGTGGCGGAACGTATTGGTGTCCTTGCTGGGCCAGGCCCTTCCGCGCATCGCTCATGCCGATGTCGCTCTGTGCACCGTTGACCCTTCCCCGTCGAAGAAGGCGTCGGCGAAGGCCATCCCCCTTCGTGGCGTTGTTGGCGGTGAAGGGCCGTCCTGCAGCGCGACGTTGAAGCTGGCTGCGAACACGGCATGCGCGACAGCCGAGCCCACATCGCTAGAGCGGGATGCGTTCAGGCTGAATCGAATTTTCTTCCCGACGCGGCGGTTGATCTGATTCAAGATGCTGGCTGGGTAGGAGGCCAGTATCGATGGGTGCACCCTATTCCCTCGACCTGCGGGAGCGCGTTGTGGCCGCGGTCGAACAGAGCGGCATGTCGCGCAATCAGGCGGCACGGCATTTTGGCGTAGCCATCAGCACCGCGATCGTCTGGGTCGCGCTGTACCGCAAGACCAGCAGCCTGGTGCCTGGGCAGATGGGTGGTCAGAAGCCGCGCAAGATCGCGGGCGAGCACCGGGCTTGGCTGATCACGCGTTGCCAGTCGGCTGATTTCACGCTGCGTGGCTTGGTGACCGAGTTGTCCGAGCGCGGTCTGAAGGTCGACTACCGCGCTGTCTGGGAGTTCGTGCACGCGGAGAAGCTCAGCTTCAAAAAAAACGCTACACGCCAGCGAGCAGGATCGACCCGACGTCGCTCGTCGACGCGCCCAGTGGCAGCGCTATCAGGGGCGGATTGACCCGTCGCGGCTGATGTTCATCGATGAAACTTGGACCAAGACCAACATGGCGCCACTCCGGGGCTGGGCTGCAAAAGGCACGCGGTTGATGGCCAAGGCGCCCTTCGGTCACTGGAACACCATGACCTTCGTCGCCGCCCTGCGGCATGACAGCATCGTGGCGCCGTGGTTGCTCGACGGTCCGATGAATGGCGAGCGGTTCCGGGTCTACGTCGAGCAGGTTCTGGTGCCGACCCTGAAGCCTGACGACCTCGTCATCATGGACAATCTGAGCAGCCACAAGGGTCAGGCTATCCGCAGCGCCATCCGGCAGGCCGGCGCCAAGCTCTTCCTGCCGCCGAAGTACTCTCCCGATCTCAACCCCATCGAGCAGGTCTTCGCCAAGCTCAAACATCTACTCCGAAAGGCCGCAGCCAGGACCAGCGACGCGGTCTGCGCGACCATCGGCACACTCCTCGGCACCTACACTCCCGAGGAGTGCACCAATTACCTTACGGATCTGGCCGTGCCCGTCATGGTCGCCGCCGTGCCGGAACCCACCAAGCAGGACCCGGCGCCAACGCAGGTCGTGAAGGCATCCTTCGACGCCTACACCGCCCGCAAGCAGGGTCGGCCCGTGATGCGCCTGCCGGAACTGCGCATCACCGGGCATGCGCCGCCGCGGCCGGACTGGCTGACCGGCGTGCAGTACCGGCTGAATGCGCTGGGCTTCGGCGCGGGGCCGGTGGACGGGATCGCCGGGCCGAAGACGCGCGGCGCGGTTCGGTCGTTCCAGGCGGCCTACCCGCCGCTGGCCGTGGACGGGATACCGGGGCCCAAGACGCAGTCCAGGCTCGTGCAGATTTGCGGGTACTGACGCCAGCGGGGGGGGGAGAGGGGTGGAGATGTGGTCCGCCAGACCGACCACCGCGCTGAGTGGCAGGTTTCCTGCGGTTTTTAGGGCAGACCTGTTGACTGGCCCGGAGCGGAGAAGCCCAAGAATCGCTCTCCGGAGGCCAATTCTCCCCGGACCTCCTGACTTGGGCGTTTTAGTACGGAACTCAAAAACCTAGATAAATGGCCGGTTTCAGCGCGACCGGCACTTGCTCCGGTTCGAACCCCACTTGCCCGAAATCCATACTTCGAGAGCGAACACTTTGGTACGGAACTCTCTGCGATGCAGAGATCTCCGTGTTGTGCGCGCAGCGCAGTCAGGAGATCGCTTCAAGGATGCCCAGCCCCGCACCCCAGGCGGCAATGACCGCGAAGGCTGCCAGCGCCTGAGCGAAGCCAGCACAACATTTCGCCGGCGGCTGCCAATCGTTAGGCGTGCTGCGCAATTCCCTCCACGTCCGTCGCATGCGATACTCCCACGGTCATGTCCCGCGCCGCGCGCCTGCTGCATTTGATGGAGATGCTGCGCCGTCACCGCCAACCGGTGCGCGGCCAGGCGCTGGCTGCCGAGCTCGGCATCAGCCTCCGCTCGCTTTACCGCGACATTGCGACACTCCAGGGCCAGGGCGCTGCGATCGAAGGCGAGCCGGGCATCGGCTATGTGCTCCGCCCAGGCTTCACCCTTCCGCCGCTGATGTTCAGCGAGGATGAGGTAGAGGCGCTGGTGCTGGGCTCCCGCTGGGTCGCGGAACACAGCGACCCTGCCTTGCAACAGGCAGCGCGCGCGGCCCTCGCCCGCATCGGCGCCGTGCTGCCGCCTGCGCTGCGCGCAGGGCTCGACGACAACGGCCTGCTGGTAGGGCCCGCGCGAGTGGAGGCGGAGGCAGATCTCGGCCTGCTGCGTGCCGCCATCCGGCAGGAGCAGAAGCTCGACATCGCCTATCGCGACGCCGCGGGGCAGCGGACGCGGCGGCTGATCTGGCCATTCGCGCTCGGGTTCTTCGAGCGCGTCCGCGTGGTCGCCGCCTGGTGCGAGTTGCGGCAGGATCTGCGGAGCTTCCGCGTGGATCGCATGGACCGGCTCGAGCCGGCCGGCGAGCGCTATCCGCTCCGACGCGCGGCGCTGCTGCGGGACTGGCGCGCGCGCGAGGGCATCACTGCTGACAGGAACTGACAGGAGCAGGGTGTAACCGAGGCTTCCCACAAGCAAGGAGCCCTGCGATGCCCGATCTCAGCTTCGCCATTCTCTACGTCGCCGACCCCGCCGCCAGCGCGGCCTTTTACGAGGCGGCCCTCGGCCGGCCACCGGTCGAGGCCTCGGCCACCTTCGCGATG
>CANHTE010000414.1 GCA_947462945.1 Acetobacteraceae bacterium | reverse complement strand
TGTCTCAGGAGGCGCGCATGTTCGGTCAATCCATTCGACGGCTGGAAGATGACCGTTTCCTGCGCGGCCAGGGTCGCTACCTGAGTGACCAGGCCGCGCCGGCGGGAACGCTGCAAGCCTATTTCCTGCGCAGCCCCCAGGCCCATGCCGATTTCGGCCCGCTGGATTTGGCGGCGGCCCGTGCCGCCCCCGGCGTGCACCTGATTTTGACGGGCGAGGATTTGCGCGCGGCCGGCATCGGCAGCCTGCCCTGCCTGCCCATCCTGGAGGCCGAGCTTCCTCTCATCATCCCCCCGCGCCCCGCCATGGCGCAGGGCCGCGTGCGCCATGTGGGTGAGGCGCTGGCCTGCATCATCGCGGAAAGCCGTGCGCAGGCCGAGGATGCCGCCGAACTCATCAGCGTGGATTATACGCCGCTGGAAACGCTGAGCAGCACCGCCGCCGCACTGGCCCCCGGCGCCGTGCAACTTCATGCCGAGGCGCCGGGGAACCTCGCCTTTCGCTGGAAGCGTGGCGATGCGGCGGCGGTTGCGGCCGCCATGGCGCGGGCCGCCCATGTCATCACCCGGCACATCCCCAACCAGCGCGTCACCTGTGCGCCCATCGAACCGCGCGCGGCGCTGGCGCTGGTCGAGGATGGCATGCTCACGCTTCATCTGAACGGGCAGAACATGCACGGCATCCGTGCCCAGATTTGCGCCGCGATGGGCCTGGCGCCCGAGAGCCTGCATCTGCTGGCGCCCGATGTGGGTGGCGGGTTCGGCGTGAAGAATGTGGCCTTTGGCGAGCATGTGGCGCTGCTGCATGCCACGCGCGTGCTCGGCCGCCCCATTCGCTGGGTGGCCGAAATGGCGGAGGATTTCGCGGCCTCCGCCCATGGGCGCGGGATGGACGCCACCGCCCGCCTGGCGCTGGATGCCGAAGGCCGCTTCCTGGCGCTGGAGGTGGATTCCGTCTCGGAGATGGGCGCCTACCTCTCTTCGAACGGGCCATACTGCGCGAGCCACACGCCAGCCACGGCTTTGAGCGGCATCTATGCCGTCCCGGCCGCGCATTTCACCGCGCGCGGTGCCTTCAGCAACACCGCGCCGATGGAGGCCTATCGCGGCGCCGGCAAGCCGGAGGCGAATTTCATCATCGAGATGATGATCGAAGCCGCGGCCCATGACACGGGGCTGGACCCCCAGGCCTTGCGCGCCCTGAACGCAATCCGCGCCTTCCCCCACCGCAGTGCCCTGGGCCAGGAGATCCGCGATGGCGATTTCGCCGCGCGCCTGGAGGAATGCGCCCGGCTGGCAGACCGTGCCGGCTTTGCCGCCCGCCGTGCCGAAAGTGCTGCGCGCGGCAAGCGGCGCGGCTTCGGCCTGACCGGCTTCCTGGAGACGGCGCGCGGGGCGCCGGGCGAATGGGCACGGCTGCGTGCTTCGGCCGATGGGGTGGTGGAACTCGCCATCGGCACGCAATCCAACGGCCAGGGGCATGAGACGAGCTTCCCGCAATACATCGCCCATCTGCTGGACATCCCGATCGCCAGCATCCGTTACGTCCAGGCCGATACGGCACAAATTGCACGCGGCAATGGTCATGGCGGGGCGCGCAGCCTGCATATGGGCGGCGAGGCGATGCGCCAGGCGGCTGGCGTGCTGCTGGCACAGGCGCGCTCCAGCGCGGCGCGGCTTCTGCAATGCATGCCGGATGCGCTGCATTATCAAGCCGGCCGCTTCGGCCTTCCCGATGGGCGCGGCCTGGCCCTGGCCGAAATCGCCGCCGAGGATGGTGCGCTGGAGGGAGAGGTGGCCCATGCGGTGGACCTCGTCACCTTCCCCAATGGCGCCCATGCGGCCGAGGTCGAGCTGGACCCTGAGACGGGCGAGGTGGCCCTGCTGCGCTACACTGCCGTGGATGATTACGGGCTGCTGCTCAACCCCATGCTGGCGCGCGGCCAGGTGCAGGGCGGTGTGGCCCAGGGCATCGGCCAGGCCTTGATGGAGCGCATCGCCTATGATCCCGAAAGCGCGCAGCTGCTCTCGGCCGGGTTCATGGATTACACCATGCCCCGCGCATCGGACCTGCCGGATCTGCGCATCGAACTGCGTGAGGACCAGCCCACGGCCGCCAATGGCCTGGGCGTGAAGGGCACCGGGCAGGCGGGATGCATTGCGGCGCCGCAGGCGATCATGGCGGCCATGCGGGATGCGGTGGGCACGGACCTGATCATGCCGGCCACGCCGGAAGCCGTCTGGCGCGCCCTGCAAGGGTAAATTCCTTTCTGGAGGCAGGGCTTGCCGGCGGGGGGCTCGCGGGCAATGTAGCGGCCAGGGAGACCCAAGCATGATGAATCGCCGTCCATTTCTGCTGGCCTCGCCGGCGCTGCTGCTGGCCGGTGGGGCCAACGCGCAAGCCTGGCCGCAGCGCCCGGTGCGGATCATTGTGCCTTTCGGCCTGGGGGGCTCGGCCGATGTCGCTGCGCGGTTCCTGGCGGAACCCTTGCAGCAGGCGTTCGGCCAGCCCTTCGTGATCGAAAACCGGCCCGGCGCGGGGGCGACCATCGGCACGGACCAGGTGGTGAAAAGCCCGGCCGATGGCCAGACGCTGCTGCTGATGAGCAACACGCACACAGCCAATGAGACCCTGCTGCCCAACCGGCCCTATGTGCTGATGCGGGACCTGGCGCCGGTGGCGGCCATCAACATCGCCTATCACGCGCTGGTGGTGCACCCTTCCATTCCGGCCAGCAATGTGGCGGAGCTCATCGCGCTGCTGCGCGCCAATCCGAACCGCTATGACTATGCCAGCAGCGGGCCGGGCACGCCCTATCACATCGCGGGCGAAGTGTTCCGCGCCATGGCCGATGTGCAGATGCAGCACATTCCCTTCCGCGGCTCGAACGAGGCGCGCACGGCCGTGATTTCGGGCCAGGTGCCCATCATGTTCGACGCGATTCCCACCATGCGGGAGCAGATCGCGGCTGGGCGCGTGCGCGGGCTGGCCACCAGCGGCCCGCAGCGCAACCCACTGCTGCCGGAGCTGCCCTCCGTGGCGGAAACCCTGCCGGGTTATGAGGCCTCCATCTGGCTGGGGCTGATGGCCCCGACCGGCACGCCACAACCCATC
>CANHTE010000413.1 GCA_947462945.1 Acetobacteraceae bacterium | reverse complement strand
TGGCCGTTCTCATAGGTGCGTTCGACCCAGGCGACCCGAAAACTGTCGTCTGAGGCGCGGATGACGCTGGAGATTTCGATGGCGACCTGCTGCCGGCCAACGCGTCCGAAGGGATCGCTGGCGCGGGCAAAGTCGTTGAGCGACAGGGCGCCGCGGTCGGTCGCGAAGTCGTAGGCACGCAGCCAGCTCTGGCGGAGGATGACGGGGTCAGCGGAGATGCCGCGGACATGCTCGATAAAGCGCGCGAGGTGCCACGCGATCTGTGGGTCGGTGGGGCGGAAATTGGCGATGGCGGGGGCAACGGCCTGCGCCTCGCCGAGCCGGTCGACCTGCACGACCCAGGGTACGATGGTGCCGCGGGCGGATTGCCAGACCAGGGCGGTGGCGAGGCCGGCGATCAAGAAAAGCTCGCCCAGCGCCATGAGGCGCCAATTGCGGGCCTGGACGCGGGCGGAGCCGATGCGCTCATCCCAGGCCTGGGCGGCGCGCTGGTAGGGCGTCTCAGGCTCGGGGGTGCGGCCGTAGCGGATGGACGGGCGCCGAAAGAGCGGGGATGACATCAGCGATCCTCCGAGAGACGGATGGAGGAGCCCGCGCCACTGCTGTCGCCGGAGCGGATGGCGTGGCCGAGGGTGGTGGCGCCATGGCTCAGCGCCTGGCCGCGGCGCATTTTTTGGGCCCAGGCTGGCGCGTCGGAGGACGGCGACGGCGCGCCTGCGGGTTGTGGCACACTACCGGACGCCGCAGCGCTGCCGGCGGCGTGGCTAGCGCGCAGGTTGCCGACGGCGTTGCGCAAGGGGCTGATGGCGGCAGATGCGCCGGCCATCACCACGCCCGAAGCGCCACCTGCGCGGTAGGCGGTGCTCGTGGCGCCGAGCGCGTAGGCGGAACCGCGCGCGGTCGCGCCGACGGCCGAGCCTGCGGCACCCGCAGCCGCCACCCCCGTCTTGGCGGCGGCGACGGTAGCGACGGCCGCGCCACCCACCGCGAGCCCGGTGCCCACAGCCGCGCCCGCGCTGAGCTGCGGACCGCCGGAGATCAGCCCGTTGGCGATGCCCGGACCGAAGATGCCGAGCGCCAGCAACGAGAGCGCGGCGAGCACGATCGACATCGCCTCTTCGACCGTAGGCTGCCGCGCCCCGAAGCCGCCGGTGAACTGGGAGAACAGCGTCGAGCCGATGCCGACGATGACGGCCAGCACCAGCACCTTCACGCCCGAGGAGACGACGTTGCCGAGCACGCGCTCGGCGAGGAAGGCGGTCTTGCCGAACAGCCCGAAGGGCACCAGCACGAAGCCCGCGAGCGTGGTGAGCTTGAACTCGATCAGCGTCACGAAGAGCTGGATGGCGAGCACGAAGAACGACAGCAGCACCACCGCCCAGGCGAACATCAGGATCGTGATCTGCACGAAGTTCGTGAAGAACGAGATGTAGCCCATCAGCCCGGAGACGGCCTGGAGCAGCGGCCGGCCCGCGTCGAGGCCCACCTGCGCCACGCGGCCGGGCTGGAGGAGCTGCGCGGCGCCCATGCCGCTGCCCGAGGCCTGGAGGCCGAGGCCGGCGAAGCTCTCGAAGACGATCCGGGCCAGCGTGTTCCAGTTGCTGATCAGGAAGGCGAAGACGCCGACGAAGAGGGTCTTCTTGACCAGGCGGGCGATGACGTCGTCGTCCGCCCCCCAGGCCCAAAAGAGGGCTGCGAGGGTGACGTCGATGACGATCAGCGTCGCGGCGAGGAAGGCGACTTCGCCGCCGAGCAGCCCGAAGCCGCTGTCGATGTAGCGGGTGAAAACCTCCAGGAAGCGGTCGATGACGCCGGTGCCGTTCATGGCCGGCCCGCCTCGCGATCGGGGTGTCCCGCCACGGCCATGGCTCAGCGGCCATGGAACATGCGGACGGACCCCGGCTGGTAGCCCGCGCCGGGCGCCAGGAAGCGCTCCAGCTGGGCGCGGGCCTGCTCCTCGCCGCTGGCAAGGCGGGCGGCCTCCAGGGCCTGGGCGCGGCCCTGCGCGGCAACGAGGGCGGTGAGGTCCGCGAGCTGCTGGGACTGCAGGGCTAGGAGCTGGTTGCCGGCCTGGGCGGCCTGGAGGGCGCCGGTGGCGCCCTGGCTGGAGGCGACGAGGGTGCCCATCTCACGGCCCGTGGTGCCGAGGTTGCCGACCACGGTGGCTTGGGTGCGCAGCGCGTCCTGGAAGCCGGCCACGGCGGTGCGCCAGCGCTCCCGGGCGCCGTCGAGGAGATCCTGCGCGGAACCGGTGCCGGCGGAGGCGCCCCAGCCGGAGGTGAAGGCACGCTCGATGTCGGTAACCTCGTAGGCGATGCGCTGCGCCTGGCCCATGAGCTGCTGGGTGCGGGCGACGGTCCCCTGGAGCTGCTGGAGCGAGGAGTACGGCAGGCTCGCGAGGTTGCGGGCCTGGTTGAGGAGCATCTGCGCCTCGTTCTGGAGGGAGGCGATCTGGTTGTTGACCTGCTGGAGGGCGCGGGCGGCCTGGAGGATGTTCTGCCCCATGTTGGCGGGGTCGTGGACGATCCATTGGGCCTGCGCGGGCGGGATCGCGGCCGGGACGAGGGGGAGGAAGATGGAAGCCGCGAAGGTCGCGGTGCGCATGCGGCGGGTCATGGGGCAGGATCCTCTGGCGGGTGGCGCGGTGGCTCGGGCAAGAGCTCGGCGGCCCAGTCCAGTCCGCGGCGGGCGAGCCAGGCACGCGCGAAACCGGCGCCGCCGTGCTCGGCCAGCAGCTGCGTGATGGCGGTCTGGTCGGTCTTCGAGGAGGCCGCGCAGAAGGCGAGCGCGACCTCCGACAGGCCCAGCTCGAAGAGCCGGTTCCCCCGCCGCGACTGGCAGTAGTAGTCGCGCTTGGGCGTCGCGCGGGCGAGGATCTCCGTCTGTCGGTCATTCAGCCCGAAGCGCGCGTACATCGCCGCGATGTGCGGCTCGAGGGCGCGCTCGTTCGGCAGGAACACCCGAGTCGGGCAGCTCTCGATGATGGCGGGCGCAATGGCGGAGCCGTCGACGTCCGCCAGCGACTGCGTCGCGAAGACAACCGACGCGTTCTTCTTGCGCAGCGTCTTGAGCCACTCGCGCAGCTGCGCGCCGAAAGTGGCGTCGTCCAGCGCGAG
>CANHTE010000412.1 GCA_947462945.1 Acetobacteraceae bacterium | reverse complement strand
GGGGCTGCACGAAGACGGCCGGGGTCCGCACGCCCGGGTCAGCCGGCTGATAGTTGGGCGGCAGCGGCGTTCTCCGATAGAGCGCCGCTCGGGTTTGAACGATGGGCTGCTTCTTCAGATCATCCAGCTGAACGCCGGTCCCATTCAGGCCGGGGAAGCTGCGCAGAAGATAGGATAATCCATCGCGGTATTTTTCCGCGCTGGCTGGCTCCAGCGCCGCGATCGCGCGGTAGATGTCCAGGGGTGTGCAACCGGGCGTCTTCAGCAGGGCGACCAGGGCCTGCAGCGAACTCTTGCCGAAGACCTTGGCGCTCAATCCACTGTCGATGGTTCGATTCACAGCGCGAAGCCGCCGCAGGAACTCGTCCATCACATTCGTGGGGCAGACGGGCATTGCCTGTGTTCCTCGTATTGGCCGCAGCGAAGTTAACGCATGGTCCCGAAGGATTGGGTAGCGGCCTCCGCATCCCCGGGGGCCGGCCCTTCAGCCGTCGAGGGCGATTCCGGTCGCCTTCCGGCCGCGCATCCAGGCCCACATCCCCGCCGCCCGCCCGGCCCATTTCACCTGCCGCGCATCGCCCCGCCGCAGCGCTGCCTTGGCCACCAGCCCCGGCCATTCGGCCAAGGCCAGCCGCCACGCCGCGCCGCGCCCGCGATGCTTGGCCTGAAGATGCAGGCGCGACCAGCCCTGGTGAAACGCCTTGAAATGCGACAGCCGGGCGGAGGGCGCGGAGCTGGCGCCCCCCAGATGCCGCACCCGGATGCCCGCCACATGCACCAGCGCATGGCCGGCCGCGCGGACGCGCATGCAAAGATCATCATCCTCGAAATACAGGAAGATCTCGGGGTCGAAGCCGCCCAGTTCCCGCAGCACCGACATGCGCAGGAACATGGCCGAGCCGCCCACATACCAGCAGCAGGCATCGCCCACGGGTTCCACCACTGGTCCGCGAAGGCGGCGGAAGGGCAGGTCATGGCCAAATTGCATGTGGCCTTCTTCGGCGATGATCTCGGGCGCCAGCAGCGCGGCCTGGGGGTAGCGGCGCGCGGCGGCGATGAGGCCGGCGATGCTGGTTGGCTCCAGCGTCGCATCCGCATTCAGCAGCATGCCGAATTCGGTGGTGACTTCGGCAAAGCCCAGATTTGCGCCAGGCCCAAAGCCCAGATTGCGCGGCGCGCGGATCACCCGCGCCGAGGGCCGGGCCGCCAGTGCGACCTCGGCGCTGCCATCGGGGCTTGCATTATCCACCACGATGACGGGGCAGGCGGCCGGAATGGCGGCGAGGCAGGCGGGCAGCATGGCCGCCGAATGAAAGGCGACAATGACGACACTGCACGCCGCTTCAGGCAGCGAGGGGCCATCTTCCGTCACGGCCATGGCCTCAGGAACGCGGCGGGGCGATCTCGGTCAGGGCCTGGAAGAAGGCTGCGATGGCGGCATCCTGCTCCATCACCACGTCAAACCCGGTCTTGGATTCGGCGCTGCCGACCGCCACCAGGCCGCCCGACCAGAAGCCCTCGGCGCCTTCGTCCGGGGGGACTGCGTATTGCAGCATCGCGATGCCGCCCGGACCCCGATAGGAGATATAGGGGCAGCGCTTGAACTTCTTGGTTCGCACGCCGCCGCCGGTCTTGGGCGCGCCGCTGCCGGCCAGCAGCGCGTGCGGCGTGGTGATGCCGCGTGCCTTGGCCGTGGCGGGCGAGAGATCGAACTTCGTCAGCGCTTCCACGGCCACCGCCTTGATGCTGGCCAGGGCCGCGTTCAGCACCTCATCCGGCGGCGCGCGATTGCCGGCGGGCAGCACCCGGCGCTCGGACAGGGCGAGTTTGGCGGCGTCGCGGAACTGTTCCGCCTTGGCGTGCAGCTTGGCGTTGGGGCCGGCGAGGATGGCCTCCGCATTGGCGACCATGGCCTTCAACTCGGCGGCGGTCTTGCTGGAAAGATCGTGGCTCATGCCGGGGTGACCATGATGTTGTGCTGGTGGGGCCGTGCGCTCTCGCCGGGGGCGCGGCCAGTTGCCGCGCACACCCCTGAGCGGAGGATGGGGGGAAGGCGTGTCGGGGCGGGGCGAGTGCCGGGATGTTTGACCATAACGAAACCCTAGCACGTCGTTCCCACCGGCGCGAATGTGGCCCGGTTTCGAGCCATGCCGCGCGGCAGGGTTGTGCGGGCGTCCCAGCCGCGCAGCGCGGATGCGCTGTTCGCTACGCCATGTTCACCATGATGGTCTTCTTGTGGGTGAAGTGTTCGAGCATGGCTTCGAGCGAGGCCTCCTTGCCCAGCCCACTGCTCTTCACGCCGCCATAGGAAAGGTTCGCCTGGACCACAAGATTCTGATTGATCTGCACCAGCCCCGCTTCCAGCCGATGTGCGAGGTCCAGCCCGACTTTCAGGTTGTTGGTCCAGAGCGAGGCGGCCAGGCCGTATTCACTGTCATTCGCCTCGGCCAGCACCGCCTCGGGGTCGTCAAAGGCTTGGATGACCGTCACCGGGCCGAAGATCTCCTCACGCACGAGGCGGGAGGAGCCATCGAGGCCGGTGAAGATCACCGGGCGCAGGAACAGGCCCTTTTTCAGCGCGGGGTCGCTCGGCATGGCGCTGCATTCCAGGGCGGTGGCGCCGGGGGTGGCCTTGCCCTCGGCGATGAAGCCCTGGACCTTTTCGAACTGGCCCTGGCTGATGATGGTGCCGATATCGGTTTTTTCGTCCAGCGGGTCCCCCATCACCATGCCGTTCACGGCCTTTTCCATTTCGGCCACGAAGGCGGCAAAGATGGGACGCTCCACATAGATGCGGCTGGCGGCCGTGCAGGATTGGCCCTGGCGTGTGAAGCGCATGGAGGTGAGGGCGCCGGAGACGGTCTTGGCGAAGTCGCAATCCGCGAAGACGATCATGGGGGACTTGCCGCCGAGTTCCAGCGTGACCGGCACCAGCTTCTGCGAGGCGGCCTTGGCGACGATCTTGCCGGTCTCGACCGAGCCGGTGAAGGTGACCTTGCGGACCAGCGGATGCTCGACCAGGGGCGCGCCGCATTCGGGGCCCATGCCGCTGACCATGTTGAAGCAGCCGGGCGGCAGGATGCGGTTCATCAGCTCGCAGATGCGCAGCACGGCGAGCGGCGCTTCCT
>CANHTE010000411.1 GCA_947462945.1 Acetobacteraceae bacterium | reverse complement strand
CTCGAACTGGCCGCGCACCTCGGAGGCATCGCCGGGGAAGGCCTGGATGTGGCCGCCCAGCAGGGCCGCCATGGCCTGGCCACCGCCCTCGAAGGGCACATAGCGCATGCGGCGCGGATCAGCGCCGGCCGCACGCGCCACCAACGCCGCCTTGTGCCAGTCCTGGCTGCCCACGGCGCCGCCCGCGCCCATCGGCACGCTGGCCGCATCGGTGCGCAGCGCGGCCATGAGATCTGCCAGGGTGGTGAAGCGGCTGTCCCGCCGCACCGCGATCACGCCGAAATCCGCGCCGATGGCGCCAATCCAGCGCACATCATTCTCGCCAAAGCGCCCAAAGCGCCCCTGCGCCATATTGACCCAGGAGCCGGTGGAGACCGCGACGATCACATTCGGGTCCGCCCGGCGCTGGGCATTGATGTGGTTGATGGCCACGGCGCCAATCCCGCCCGGCATGTTCTGCGTGCGGATGGGCTGGGTGACGATCCCCGTCTCGCTCAGCATGCGCGTCGTCAGCCGGCAGGTCAGGTCAAAGCCGCCGCCTGGGGCGGCAGGGGCGATGCATTCGGGGTTTTGCGGGGTAAAGCCGCCCCCCGCCACACCCTGCGCCTGTGCTGCCACGGGCAGCAGGGCAGAGGCGGTCAACAGCGCGCGACGTTGCATGAATGATTCTCCCAAGGCGGCCCGGTTCGGCTGCGGAACAGCGCCGCCGCCGCCGAGCCTTGATTTTCCATGGTCTGGTGCGTGATTCAATAGCGCGATGCAAGAGCCGAAAGCTCGTGGCGGCCGCCTCATGGGCGCCCCGCCCCCCGAGGCAGAGCCGCATCATTCCCCATAAGGAATTTTTTTACGTTCGTGATGTAACCGTTGCATGCAAGTGAAGGGGTAGGTCATGCTGAATTCCATCCGTTCAAGATTTTTCGTCGTCGCCGGCGCCGTGGCAATCCTGCCATCACTCTACATGGCAGCCGACATCGTAACTCTCTGGAAGGACAGGACGGCCCTGGAGGGCTACGCACGGTCCGACCAGGCGCGCTCGGCCCTGCTGAGCGGAACGTTGCATCTCTCGGGCGAGCGCTCGCTCACCCAGGTGGCGATCTCGCTGGATCAGCCGGTCAGCGCGGCGTTGCGGGCTGCCATTGACGCCCAGCGCGCCAAGAACGCCGCTGAATTCGCAACCCTGGGCCGCCTGCTTCTGACCCTGCCGGAGAATTCCTCCACCCAGCGCTTCAGCCGTGACATCTCTGCGCTGAACGGCCGGCTGGCCGAAATCCGGCGCGAGGCCGATGCTCTGATGCGCGTGCCCCTGGCCGAGCGCCCGGCGGAGCGCGTGGCCCAGCTGCCGCGCCAGTTGATGGATGATGTCGCCGCCTTCACCCGTTCGCGCGTGCTGCTGCGGGCGGAAGCCGCCTCCACCTCGACCACGCTGACCAATCTTGAGGCCGTGCAGGAACGAGGCTGGGAAGCCCGCGAGTATTTCGGGCGTGAGCGCACCCGCTTTGCCATCGCCCTGGCCCGCGGCAATGAGCGCATCGCGGCCCGAGTCCTGAGCGAAATGCAGCACTATTCCGGCCGGGGCGATAATGCGCTCCAGGTTGCCGTGCTTTCGGCCAGCCTGCCCAATATGCCAGCCAGCCTGGTCGCGAGAGTCCAGGAAGCCTCACAAGCGGTCAATGGCCCCTACGGCGATTTGCGGCGCTCTCTCCTGGCGTTGGCGGACCAACCCCGCCCGCAATATCCGGTTACCTTTGAGGCCTTCTTCAGCCGCTCGGCGGACGCCCTGAATGCGCTGGAATCAGTGGTGCGCGAAGGCAGTGTCGCAACCGCCGCCTATTGGCAGGGGCGTATCACAGCGGCCGGGCGGCGCATCGCGGTGGCTTCTGGCATGATGCTGTTTTGCATGTTGTGCGGGCTGGCACTCATCCTCTTTGCCATGCGCGGACTGCTTGGGCCGTTTGACGCGATCCGCCGCACCATGACCTCGTTGGCGGAAGGCAAGAGGGGGATGGTGATCCCCTATCTGGAAAGCAAGAACGAGGCAGGCCAGATGGCCCAGGCGGTCGCGATCTTTGCCCGTGGCATGGAGGAGCGTGAAGCGCTGGAAGCCCGGGCGCGCGAAGTGCAGGAGCAGGCGCTGCAGGAACAGCGCCAGGCCCGCCTGGCCCTGGCCGATACCTTCGAAAAGCAGATCGGCGGCGTGTCCCGCACCCTGGCCGCCCAGGCGGAGGCACTCACGCGCGCCGCCCATGGGTTGGATCAGGAAATCAGCAACAACCGCTCCCTCTCGCAAACCGCCCTGGGCGATGCCGCATTGGCATCCGAAGGCGTGCAGGATGTGGCCAGCGCGGCCGAGGCCTTGACCCTCAGCGTGGCGGAAATCACCCGCCAGGTGGCCGAGGCCTCCAAGACCTCCCTCCAGGCCGCCGCCCGCGCCGCGAGCAGCGACGCCACCATGAACGAACTGGCCGAAGGCGCGCGCCGCATCGGTGACGTGGTGCAGATGATCGCGGATATCGCGGGCCAGACCAACCTGCTCTCGCTCAATGCCACCATCGAGGCGGCGCGGGCCGGGGAGGCTGGCAAGGGCTTCGCCGTGGTGGCGAGCGAGGTAAAAAACCTGGCCGGCCAGACCGCGAAGGCAACCGAGGAAATCTCCCGCCAGATCGGCAGCATGCAGTCAGCCACCGCCGGCGCCGTCACCGCCATCCGGGAAATCTCCCTGGTGGTGGCCGAGATGCAGCAGATTGCCCAGGCGATCTCGCTCGCGGTCGAGGAGCAGAATACCAATACCGGCGCGATTGCCGAATCGGCCATTCGCGCCTCCCAAGCCACGACGCGCCTGCGGGGCAGCGCCGATGAGGTCGCCTCGGGGGCGGAACGCAGCACCGCCGCGCTCAATGGCCTGTCCGAGGCCAGCACGGCCATCGCGGCCGAGGACCAGGCGCTGCGGCGGGAATTGCAGACCCTGGTCGGCAATCTGCGCGCGGCCTGAGGCCGGGTTTTCGGGAATACCGCCCGGCCCCGCATGGAGGCCGGGCGGGACGCGAAGCCCGCCTGGAGCATGATGCGTTGAGGCGGAATCGCCGAAAACGCTGAATCATCCTCTCAGCAATGGCTAGACCACGCGGAGTG
>CANHTE010000410.1 GCA_947462945.1 Acetobacteraceae bacterium | reverse complement strand
TGGCCGTGACGGCCCTGCTGGCCGGGCTGCTGGCTTCGGGCATTCCTGGCCCCTGGGTGATGCTCGCCTTGGTTTTGCTCGCCGCCACCTTCGGGCAGCAAGTGGCGGGGGGCGGTGGCTTGGCTGATTCGGCACGGCTGCCCTTCGCCATGCTGCTGGGCGCGTTGGTGGCCGGGCCGCTGCTGGTGCGCGGCGTGGCGGCGGATTGGGCGGCGGCGATGGCTCCCCTGGCACCGCTGCTTCTGGGTGCACGGCTTGGCGGTCAGATGAAGGGCCTTGGCGGCAACCTCCTGCTCCTTGGTTTAGCCGCGCTCCCGGTGGGGCTGGCCTGGGGCCTTTCGCGGATCAGCTGACGCGAGTTCCGCATAAGGGGGCATGGACACATGCATGCCGATCATCCATCAGCGCCGTGCGCCCCTTCGCGAAGGGCGTCTTCCTGCATTCGGCGCCAGCGGGGCTGCCGCCCTGATGGTCATGGTAGCACTGGCCGCAGGCGCGGCGCCGCCGGGGTCATCGAGCGTCGTCAGCCCTTCACCATCCGCGCTGCTGCGGCCGAGTTCGGCATCACGCCGCTGCCGCACCACGCTGCGCAACCGCGCGTAGTAATCCAGGCTTTCGCTACGCAGCGCGTCCAGGGTCTCGATGTTTTCGGCGCGCAAATCCAGCCCGCCCAGCGCCCCGCGCCCCACCCCCAGCATCTGCGAAAGCGCAGCTGAGGTGGTGGCCCCGGTTACAAGCCCCACCGGGCTAGCCAATGCATCCACGCCATCCCCCACCGCATCCCGCACCGTGGTGGGGCCAAAGAGCGGCAGCATGAGATAGGGGCCATCGGGCACCCCCCAGGCATGCAGCGTCTGCCCGAAATCCCCGCTGCGGCGCTCGATCCCCGAGGGCGTTGCGACATCAAAAAGCCCAAGCCCCCCGGCGGTGGAATTGATGTAAAAGCGCATCAGGGTATGCCCGGCATCCAGCACCCGCCCTTGCAACAGGTTGTTCGCCAGGACCGCCGGCTCATTCAAATTGCGCAGGAAGTTGCGTAGCGCGGTGCGCATCGGTGCCGGCACATTGTCCCGATAGGCCTCGGCGGCGGGGCGCAGCACGCTCTCATCCAGGGCTGTGTTGAAATCCAGCACGGCGCGATTGCTCGGCTCGAAAGGGTCCGCCGGATCGGCGCCGCCGCTGGCGCAACCCGTGAGCAGACCCAGCAAGATGGCGGCGCGGAGAAGGCAAATCACGGCCGGCACTCTACCGCGTGGCCAACCTCCGCGCGATAGTCGGGGCGTGAGCTTCGTGATCGCCCTGATACCCTTGATTTTGGCGCTGGCCGGCGCGGCTCAGGCGCTGTTCGCCCGCCGCGCCCTTCGCCGCCTGGCGGCCACCGCGCCGCCCCATTCCCCGGCCCTGCCCGCGAGCCTGCTCAAGCCGCTGCATGGCGCCGAGCCTGGCCTGGAAGAGAACCTCACCGCCTGCCTGGCCCAAAGCCATGCGGCACCTTTCGAGGTGATTTTTGGTGCGGCCAGCCCGGCCGATGCGGCCCTGCCCGTTGCCCAGGCCGCCATGTCCGAGAGTGCCACGCCCTCCCGCATCATCGCGGGCGGTGCCGTGCTGGGGGCCAATCGCAAGGTCTCGCAGTTGGTGCATCTGGCGGCAGCGGCGCGGCATCCGGCCCTGGTGCTGAGTGACGCCGATATGCGCTGCCCGCCCGAATGGCTGACCGCCGTGACCGCCCCTCTCGCCGACCCCGCCATCGGCCTCGTCACCTGCCTGTACCGGGGTGAGGCCGCCGATGATGGCCCCTGGTCACGCCTCGCCGCCCTGGGCATTGACTGGCACTTCCTGCCCAATGCCGCTTTCGGTGAGGCGCTGGGCCAGGCCAAGGGCTGCTACGGCGCCACCATGGCCCTCTCCCGCCCAACACTGGACCGGATCGGCGGGTTTGAGCCCCTGCTGCCCTTGCTGGCCGATGACCACGCGCTGGGTGAGGCGGTGCGGCGTGTGGGGCTTCGGGTGGTGCTGTCACCCGTCATCCCCGCGCATGTGATGCAGGAGAGGACGCTGACCTCCCTCTGGCAGCATGAATTGCGCTGGGCACGGACGGTGCGGATGCTCAATCCCACCGGTTTCGCGGGGCTCGCCTTCACCCATCCATTGGCCTGGGCGCTGTTGGCGCTGGCACTGGCGCCGGGCGGGCTGAGCCTGGCCGTGCTGGCCTTGGTGCTGGCGGCGCGGCTGGCCCTGGCCCAGGGGGTGGACCAGGCGCTGGGCTTGGCCACCGGTTGGCGCCGCTGGGCCTGGCTGCCGGCGCGGGATATGCTTTCGGCCATGATCTGGCTGGCGGCATTCTGGCCGGGCAGCGTGGTCTGGGGCGCCCATCGCTACCGGCTTGGCAGGGACGGCCGCATGGTGGAAACCAACCGCAACCCATGAAACGCCTGATCTTCACCGCTGATGACCTCGGCCTCGCGCCCCAGACCAATCAGGGCATTGAGCACGCGCATCGCCACGGCGTATTGACCGCCGCGAGCCTGATGGTGGGCGAGGCCGGGTTCGAGGAGGGTCTGCGCGTTGCCCGCGCCAATCCTGGCCTGGCCGTGGGGCTTCATTTGACGCTGACCGACGGCGTGCCGGTGCTGCCTGCCTCGCAAATCCCGGCCCTGACGCAGAAGAATGGCCGCTTCCGGGATGACATGGCGGCCCTTGGCCTGCTGCTGGCGCTTTCGCCCGTGGCCAAGGCGGAATTGGCGGCGGAGGTGGCAGCCCAGGTGGCGCGATTCACCGAAACGGGCCTGATCTGTGACCATGTGAATGCCCATAAGCATTACCATCTTCACCCGCTGATCGCGGCGGCGCTGATGCAGGCGGCGGCCGGGGCCGGGGTGCGCTGCCTGCGCCTGCCCTGGGAGCCCGGCGTGCTGATCCGCGCGGTGGACCGAACCAGCAGCCGCCAGGCGGAATGGGCGCTGAAGCCCTGGTGCCGCACCTTGCGTCAGCGCGCGCGCAACTGGAATTTGCAGGCGCCCGACCAGGTGGTGGGCCTGGCCTGGTCCGGCCATTTCACCACCGAACGCCTGCTGGCTGTGCTGCCCCTGCTGCCCGAGGGCGTGACCGAATTGTATTTCCACCCCGCCCTGGCCG
>CANHTE010000409.1 GCA_947462945.1 Acetobacteraceae bacterium | reverse complement strand
GCGCGCCTTGTCTTCCAAGGCTATCCCCAAGTCATGGGGTCTGGGGCCTTTCGGCCCCAGCCGCCGGAGGCCTCTTTCACTTCACTGGCTGCGCCGCCAAAAACGCCTCGGCAATCGCATCCCGCCGCGCCACCCAGACCCGGTCTCCCAGGGCGGCCAGCCGGGCCAGCACCCGTTCCATCGCCGGAAACCGCCCCGGCCGGCCACTGATGCGCAGGTGGTAGCCGATGTTCAGCAGGCGCGGATGCCCGGCATCCGCCTCACGCAGCAGGGTTTCCAGCGCGTCCTCCACATATTCGACCATCTCATTGGCGCGGACAAAGCCATTGGGGTGGAAGAACTTCGAATCATTGCTGTCGAGCGCATAGGGCAGCACCAGCAAGCCAGGGTGATCCGGGTCGCGATAGGGCAGGTCATCATCGAAGGCGTTGGAAGTGTAGAGGAAGCCGCGCTCGGCCAGCAGGCGCCGCGTCCAGATACTCTCCGAACCGCGGCAGAAGAAGCCGCGCGGGGTGGCGCCGCAGGCCTGTTCGATCACGCGCATGCAGCGATCCAGATCAGCGCCCTCCGCCTCGGGCGAGGCATAGTCGGAATGCGGCCGCCAAAGCCAGCCATGCACCGCCGCCTCATGCCCGCGCGCGGCGATGGCGGTGGCCAGGCTGGGCGAACGCTCCACCGCGCGGCCGCACATCAGGAAGGTGGAGGGCAGGCCGTGCCGCTCCAGCGCATCCAGCATCCGCCACAGGCCGGCGCGCATGCCATAGGCGAAGATTTGCTCCTGCCCCATATCCCGCGTGCCAGGGGTGACGACGCTGAGGAACTCGCCGATGCGCTCGCTTTGCGCATCGCCATCGCCCACCTGCTGCTCGGCCCCCTCCTCGAAATTCACCGCGATGCCAACGGCGAGGCGCGCGCCATTGGGCCAACGAAAATCCGGCCATTGGCCGCCATAGCCCATGAGATCGCGCGTCATGCTTTGCTCCTGCCCTGTCATGCTGCCGTGCGATGTAGAGGATCAGGCCGCGCCTGTCTCACCGAGCCCAAAGCGGCGGCGCAAGTGGGCGCCATGCTGGCAGCGGACCGCCCGGCGGGAGCCTGCCGTTCTCCTCTGCGCCCGCAAGCGTGTTTATCGCGTGCTTGTGGCTCAGGCGCCGAAATCCATGGATTGGCGCGATGAGACCGGCTACCTCCCTGCCATGCTCCTCCTGCTGGCGATGGCCTTCACTTCCTCCGTGGCATTCGGCCTTGGTTTCGTGCCCGATGCCGGCATCAGGAGGCTGGCTCCACGCGCGCGTCCATGGCATGGCCCGGCCCAGCTGCTCTCGGCACCCTGCGCCATGAAATTTACGGCCGGCTGATGAAGAACCCGGCGGCATTGGCGCCGCTGCGCCATCCGGACTTCCGGATGCTCTGGCTGGCGAATCTCGCCTCCAATATCGGGCTGTTTGTGCAGAACACGGCGGCGGGCTGGCTGATGACCAGCCTCGACCCCTCGCCGATGATGGTAAGCCTGGTGCAGGCGGCCTCCATGCTGCCGGTGTTTCTGCTGGCCCTGCCGGCGGGCGCCCTGGCCGACATCATGGATCGGCGCATCTTCCTCATCGCCGCGCAGCTCTGGATGGCCGCCATGGCCATGCTGCTGTGTTTGCTCAGCGGCTTTGACGCGCTGGGCCCCTGGGGGCTTGTGGCCCTGACCTTCGCGCTGGGGGCGGGGCTGGCCATGACCTTCCCGGCCTGGGCCGCCACCACGCCGGAGCTCGTGCCCCGTCCGGATTTGATCAGCGCCATCGCGCTGAACGGCATCGGCTTCAACATCACGCGCGCCATCGGGCCGGCGATTGGCGGGTTGACCATTGCCTGGTTCGGCATGGGTGCCGCCTTCGCGCTGAATGCCGCCTGCATCCTGGTGATGGTCGCGGCGCTGTTTGCCTGGAAGCGGCCGGCCACCGCCTCACGCATGCCGCGCGAGCATTTTCTCTCCGCCGTGCGGGCCGGCACGCGCTTCGTCGCCGCCACGCCGGCCATGCATGCGGCGATCATGCGGGCAGTGGTCTTTTTCCTGTTCGGCTCGGCCGTCTGGGGCCTGCTGCCCTTGCTGGTGCGCGATACCTTGCAATTGGGTCCGCAGGCCTTCGGGCTGCTGCTGGGCTGCATGGGCGTGGGGGCCGTGGGTGCCGGCTTCCTGCTGCCGGCCTTGCGCGGGCGGCTGGATCGCTCGGGCATGGTGCTCTGGGCGTCGCTGATCGGGGCGCTGGCCATGGCGATCCTGGCCTTGCTGCATCACTGGAGCTTTGCCGCCCTGGGCATGCTGCTTTATGGCGTTTCCTGGATTTCGGCGGCGTCCACCTTGCAGGCCTCGGCGCAAATGGCCGCACCCGCCTGGGTGCGTGCACGCGCCATCGGCATTTATCAAATGTGCTTCTTTGGGGCGCTGGCCGCTGGTTCCGCGCTATCTGGCTGGATTGCGAGCCTGGTGGGCGTCACCTGGGCGATGTTCCTCTTTGCCATGGGGGCCGCGCTGGGCGCCATTCTGGTGCGGCATTGGCGGCTGGAGGGTGAGGCCCCTGCCACGCCCGAAGCCGTGGAACTCGTCCGCCCCGCCCCCGCCGCCGCCGAATTGCGGGACCTGCTGCATGACGGCGCGAACCGCGTGCTGGAAGTGGTGCGCTATCACGTCGCGCCCGAGGATCGCGCTGCCTTCCTGGCCGTCATGGCCGAGTGCCGGCTGGTGCGCCTGCGCGGCGGGGCCGCGACCTGGCGGCTCTATGAGGATATCGCCAAGCCTGATCGCTGGGTTGAGCTCTGGGCGATTGAAAGCTGGGCCGAACATCTGCGCGAAGCCGGCCGCCTTTCCGATGAGGACCGCGTGACACTGGCCCGCGCCGCCGCGCTGAACCGTGAGGCTGGGGGGCCGGAGGCGGTGCGCTATGTGAATGTGCCGGTGGGGCGGTAGGGCTGGAGGCTCTTCCAAGCTAAGTTGACGGGCCCGCCGAAAGCGAATGCTGCTCCCGCAGCGCATGAAAGCTGAGCATCTTCCACTCATCCTCGGCCCGCTTGCGGCGCCAATCCGAGGTGAAGAGCGCCACCAACTCCCCATCATGGTCCTCGGCCAATTCGCTGCGGTTGAACTGGCTG
>CANHTE010000408.1 GCA_947462945.1 Acetobacteraceae bacterium | reverse complement strand
CCGGCGCCGTCACTTTTGAGGATGTTCGCTTCGCCTATCGGCCGGACCGTGAAATTTTGAAGGGTGTCAGCCTCGATGTGCCGCCGGGCCGGATGCTGGCCATTGTGGGCCCCACGGGGGCTGGCAAATCCACCATCTCCCGCCTGTTGTTCCGCTTTTATGACGTGACCGGCGGCGCCGTGCGGATTGATGGACAGGATTTGCGCCACGTCACCCAGGATAGCGTGCGCCGCGCGATTGGCGTGGTGCCGCAGGATACCGTGCTGTTCAACGACACCATTCGCTACAACATCGCCTATGGCCGCCCCGGCGCCACCGATGCCGAGGTGGAGGACGCAGCCAGGCTGGCCCAGGTGCATGACTTCGTTCTCAAGCTGCCCGATGGCTACAAGACCCGTGTGGGTGAGCGTGGCCTGAAGCTCTCGGGCGGTGAGAAGCAGCGCGTCGCCATCGCCCGCACCATCCTGAAGGACCCGCGCATCCTGATCCTGGATGAGGTGACCAGCGCGCTGGACACCCGGACCGAGCAGGAAATCCAGGCGGCCCTGCGCGATGTCTCACGCGGGCGGACGACGCTGGTCATCGCGCATCGGCTTTCCACCGTGGTCGAGGCGGATGAGATCATCGTGCTGGAGGATGGCCGCATCGCCGAACGTGGCACGCATGGCGCGCTGATCGCGGCCGATGGCCTCTATGCCGAAATGTGGCGCCGCCAATCCGAGGCAGTGGCCGCGGCCGAGGCAGCAGCCCTGGCCCAGGCCCAGGCGCAATTCGGCAGCGGCCTGAGCGCCCGCCAATCGGAGGAGGGTGCGCGCGCGCCCGCACCCCCGGGCGTATGACGCAGCCGTAACTTCGATGCCCTTTGCTCATCGCCCCATCCGCCCCATCTGCCTGTTACGAATGGGAGCTATTTGAAGATGCAAGCTGCGGATGGGGATGCCCCCGAGGATCTGAGCCACGCGGGTTCGGTCGTGGACAAGGCCATTGAGTATATGTTGGAGCAGCAGATTGCCCCCATCTCGGCGGCCTCGGCGCTGCTGGGCGGGGCGTTGGGCTTGCTCTCTCGCAGCATGGATGACCGCTCGATCGCGGGCGTGCTGCGCCAGGCGCTGGCCAGTGTGGAGGCAGGCGAATTGCGGCAATTGCCTACATTGCCAAAGGGCTGACCTGTAAGTTCGGGGGCGCGGCCCCGCTTGACTCACGGCCGGGGGTGCCGCATACGCCGCGCTCCATTTTCCATCCGTGCGCCGGGCTTGGCGCGCGCATTTTGTGCAGGATCATCACCATGGCTCGCCGCTGCGGCATCACCGGCAAGGGCGTTCAGTCTGGCAACAATGTCAGCCACGCAAACAACAAGACCCGCCGGCGCTTCCTGCCCAACCTGCAGGAAACCTCGTTTTATTCCGACGTGCTGGCCACTTCGATCCAGCTGCGGCTGACCACGAACGGCATCCGCACGATTGAGCATAATGGCGGCATCGACGCCTTCCTGATGACGACCAAGCCGCGCAACCTGCCGCCCGAGGCGCTGGTGCTGAAGCGGCGCATCCTGCGCGCCCAGGCCAAGAAGGCCGCCGCCTGATCCGATGGCGGCGGGCACGGCCCGCCGCGTGGAATGATGCAAAAATGGCCCCCGGCGGCTGGAGCTTCAGGCTCCTGCGGCCTGGGGCCTTTCTTGTGAGGGAAAGTCTGGCGCGCCCTGGTGGATTCGAACCACCGGCCTGAAGCTTAGAAGGCTCCTGCTCTATCCAACTGAGCTAAGGGCGCGAAGTTGGCGGACGCCTCAATGCGTCCAGTTATCCGGGCGGTTGGTCCGGAAGTTATCCGCATAGACCTTCGGCTTGATCGGCCGGCTGCGGGCGGGTTCCTCCACCTCATAGGGGATGGCTTGCGCCACGGCATAGGCCACCGCGGCCTCACGCGTCGGGAAACACAGCCGCAATTGCCGGCGCGTCTGCCCCGAGCCGATCCAGCCGGTCAGCGGGTCCAGCCGGCGGGGCCCGGCGGGGGCGAATTCCAGCACCCATTCCTGCGTATTCGCCCGGCCGGATTGCATGGCCGAACGTGGTGGCTGGTGGATGCGCGCCTTGATGGCAACAAGCGACATGCGGCGAAATTCCCAGAGAGGCAAAGCTGACCCGCATGATAGGCCGCTTCCGCCCCGCTTGGAACCATCCGGCTATTCGCGCCGCAATCGGGGTGAAGTGGCAAGGATGGCGGCGCTTACTCCGCGCGGATCTGGGCGGCCTGCGCCACCTCGCGGAAGCGGGCGATGTCGGCGCGCAGTATGGCGCCGAACTCGGCCGGGCTGGAGGGGGCGGGCGTCGCGCCCTCGGCCTCATAGACCCGCGCCACATCCGGCTCCGCCAGGCTCGCGCGTACGGCGCTGTTCAGGATGCGCGTGGCCTCGGCCGGCAGGCCGCGCGGGCCGAACAGGCCCCACCAGATGGTCGCCTCGTAATCAAGGCCGGTCGCCTCACGCACGGTGGGCGCGGCCGGGCTGCCGGCGGGTGCGCCCGGGCCGGCATAGGCCAGCAGCCGCACCCGCTGGTCCCGGATGGGGCCGGACGCACTGGCCATGGTGGTGATCAGCATCTGGATATGGCCGGCGACGAGGTCCGTCACCGCGGGCGGCATGCCGCGATAGGGCACATGGTTCAGCCGCAGGCCGGCGCGCAGCGCGAAGTATTCGGTGACGAAGTGATTGATGCCGCCAGGGCCCGAGCTGCCGAAATCCACCTGCCCGGGATGGGCGCGGGCATGGGCGATCAGGCCCGCAATATCGCGCGGCGGGAAGTTCAGATGGGTCAGCACCAGGAAGGGCGCGACGGCAAGGCGCGCCACAGGCTCAAAGCTCTCCGCTGCGTCATAGGGCGTGCGCTGCACGACGGCGGAGGCCGCGAAGCTGCTGCTGGTGACCATCAGCGTATGGCCATCGGGCACGGATTGCGCCACCTGCGCCGCACCGATGGCGCCACCCGCGCCGGGGCGATTCTCGATCACGACGGGCTGGCCCAGGCGCTGTTGCAGCTTTTCCGCCAGTGGCCGGGCGATCACGTCATTCGAGCCACCGGGCGGGAAGGGCACCACGATCCGCACCGGCCTGAGCGGCCAGGTTTGCGCCCGGGCAAGGCTGGG
>CANHTE010000407.1 GCA_947462945.1 Acetobacteraceae bacterium | reverse complement strand
GGCGAGAATGGCGAAGCCGGCCCGCAGAAAACCTTGCAGAAGGGTTGCAATATGCAGGATATACGGGTGCTCCGGCCCATTCGCGGTATCGAGCGAGGGCGCGCAGATCGGCGCAATGCCGGTGGTGCCATGCGTCCAGGTGATGACCGGCCAGCCGCCCGGCGGCGGGCTGCCCTGCGGCATGCTGATGCTCCCCGAGACGGCAACAGGCCGCCCGCCCGGATCGGTGGAGCGATAGAGCAGCAGCGTGTTCCGGCCCGCGCCAGCAAGCGCCATGGTCCCGGTCAGTGGCCGGCTGCGGATCACCGCATTGGCCGTGCCCGAGGGCAGGGGGGAGGGTGCCGCGTAGAAGCCAGCGCCTTCCGGGGCCGGCGCCTGGGCAGCAGCGGGTGGCGCCAGCAGCAGCAGCGGGGCAAGCAGGGCGGCCTGGAGCAAGGTTTTCATCATTCCCCATGCTCTCACGATCCATCCTCTCACGCCATGGCATGCAGACGGCGTTTGGCGCCAGTGATTGACGCCCGGGGGCCAGCGCGCCCATGCTGCAACGCACCCAAATGAGGAAGATGCGCATGGATGTCTCCCGCCGCGCCGCGATGCTCACCTCCGCCGCCATCGCCGCCAGTGTGAATTTCCCCGAGGCCGCCTTGGCCCAGGAAACGCCGCGCCGGGGCGGCACGATGACGGTGCATTTCGCGACCGAGCAGCGCATCCTGAACCCCAGCCTCCAGGCCTCCACCGGCGTCTATATCGTGGGCGGCAAGATCCAGGAGCCGCTGGTGGATTTGAACGCGCAGGGCGTGCCTTCGCCTTGCCTGGCCACGGCCTGGGAATCCACGCCCGACGGCAAGACCATCACCTTCCGCCTCCGCCAGGGCGTCACCTGGCATGACGGGCGGCCCTTCACCTCGGCCGATGTGCAATTCACCGCGATGGAGATGTGGAAGAAAATTCTCAACTACGGCACGGCGCTCCAGCAATTCCTGGAAGCGGTGGAGACGCCGGATGCGCATACCGCGGTGTTCAAATACTCCCAGCCCATGCCGCTGAACCTGCTGCTGCGGGCCCTGCCGGACCTTGGCTACATCTCGGCCAAGCATGTGTATGAGGGCACGGATATCCGGCAGAACCCGGCCAATACCGCGCCGATGGGCACGGGGCCGTTCCGCTTTGTGCAGTATGAGCGCGGGCAATTCATCATCGCCGAGCGCAACCCGAATTACTGGCGCGAAAACCTGCCCTATCTGGACCGCGTGGTGTGGCGCGTCATCACCGACCGTTCGGCGGCGGCGGCGCAGCTGGAAGCGGGGCAGGTTCTCTACAGCCCCTTCTCCTCCCTCGCGCTGGCGGATCTTGCGCGGCTGGGCCGTGACCCGCGCTTCGAGGTGACGACGCGCGGCAATGAGGGCAATGCCCGCACCAACACGGTCGAGTTCAACCAGCGCAATCCGATCCTCGCCGATATCCGCGTGCGCCGGGCCATCGCGCATGCGCTGAACATCCCCTTCTTCCTGGAGAATTTCCTGGGGGATTACGCCAAGCTCGGCACCGGGCCGATCCCCTCCACCTCGCCCGATTTCTTCCCGACGGGCATGCCGCAATATCCCTTCGACCGCGCGGCCGCGAACCGGCTGCTGGATGAGGCAGGGCATCGGCGTGGGGCAGGGGGTGTGCGCTTCACGCTGCGCCTCAACCCCGCCCCCTGGGGTGAGGATATCGCGCTGTTCACCACCTTCATCCAGCAATCCCTGCAGGAGGTCGGCGTGCGGGTGGAAGTGGTGCGGCTGGATGCGGCGGGCTTCCTGCGCACGGTCTATAACGACCATAATTTCGACCTCGCCACCGGCTGGCACCAATACCGCAATGACCCGGCGGTCTCGACCACGGTGTGGTACCGCTCCGGCTCGCCGCGCGGCGCCCCCTGGACCAACCAGTTCGGCGTCACGGATGCGGAGCTGGACACCATCATTGATGGCGCCGCGACCGAGTTGGACCCCGTTCGCCGCAAGGCGCGCTACGCCGATTTCGTGCGCCGCGCCAATACCGAATTGATGCTGTGGATGCCCATCGAGCAAATCTTCCTGACGGCCATCAACCGCCGCTGCCGCAACCATTCCAACACGCCACGCTGGGGCTCCTCCTCCTGGCATGACCTCTGGCTGGCCGCCTAGGCGTCGTTTGCGGGTTTTCTCCCTTGCGGGGCGGCGCCTGGCCGCCTCCATCCCCTCCCTGGTGATCATCCTCATCGGCGTCTTCCTGCTGCTGCAATGGGCGCCGGGGGATGCGGTGGATGCGCTGATCGCGCAGATGGGCGGCGGCGGCGATGCGGCGGCGATGCGCGCGGCGCTCGGCCTGGATCAATCGGTCGCGGCGCAGTTGGCGCAGTATTTGTGGCGGCTGGTGCGCTTCGACCTCGGCTTCTCCACCATCTATGGCAAGCCGGTGGCCACCGTGATTTTTGAGCGCCTGCCAGCCACGCTGCTGCTGATGACGGCCTCGCTCTCCTTCGCGTTTTTCTTTGGCCTGCTGTTTGGCGTGATCGCGGCGCGGCGGGTGAATTCCTGGCCGGATACGGTGATCTCCACGCTGGGGCTGCTATTCTATGCCACGCCCTCCTTCTGGTTCGGGCTGATGGCCATCGTGCTGTTTTCCGTCCACCTGCAATGGCTGCCCGCCGGCGGCTATGAAAGCGTGGGCGAGGGGCTGTCCGGCCTGGCCCGCGCCTGGGACATCGCCACCCATTTCGTGCTGCCGACGCTGACGCTGGGCCTCATCTTCCTCGCGATCTACCTGCGCATCATGCGCGCCTCCATGCTGGAGGTGCTGACGCTGGATTTCGTGCGCACCGCCCGCGCCAAGGGCCTCGACGAAACCCGCGTGGTGGTGCGCCACGTGCTGCGCAACGCCATGCTGCCCATGGTCACGCTGATCGGGCTTCAGGCGGGCACCATGCTGGGCGGCTCGGTCGTGGTGGAGAGCGTGTTCTCGCTCCCCGGCCTCGGGCGGTTGGCTTATGAGGCGGTGGTGCAGCGTGATTTGAACACGCTGCTGGGCATTGTCTTCATCTCGGCCCTGCTGGTCATCCTGGTGAATTTCCTGGTGGATCTGGTCTATGCCCGGCTTGATCCACGGATCGCTGGCCG
>CANHTE010000406.1 GCA_947462945.1 Acetobacteraceae bacterium | reverse complement strand
GGCGTGCTTGCGGCATTCCTTAATTGAAACTCCGTTGTGGGTGCTCGCCGGCGTTGGAGGGCCAAGACCTTACAGCGCCGAGAGCAGAGCTTCCCCCAGTGCCCGCGCCACCTCAAGCCCCCAGAGCCGGCCGGCGTTCGGACGCAAACGAGGTCTGGATGACGGCGGCTGAACATGTGCCTCATCGCCGCGCTACGGGAAAACGATAGACCGATCTCCTGGCGGGGCGAGGTCTGGAGACTCGAATGCGAGTGTCCGCTTTGGGTCGTCAGCGGACATACCCGCCCGTCTCCGCTGATGGGCGGCGTTCACGCCGACGCCCCGCCTCCGATCACCAATTCGGCGGCGGTTCCCTTTGGTCCCTCATGGCTTGCTCCAACTCCGCCACCTTTCCGCCGCAAAAAATCGAGGATTTCCGTGGCTTTCAGCCTGGCTGGTAAATCGCCCAAGTCGCCAGCTTCGGAGAACCCCGCGCCGCAGAGAGTGATTTTCGGGTGTCGTTGCGTTTCTGCATCCGCCAGCCATCGCCCAAGAATGGCGGAAAACCTGCGCCACACGGCGAAGGGCACTGCGGGGGAGAGAGGTTGGAGGAAGTGGAAGTGGCGTCCCTTACGGGATTCGAACCCGTGTTGCCGCCGTGAGAGGGCGGTGTCCTAGGCCTCTAGACGAAAGGGACTTGGCCGGGGAGGCTTGTTAGCCTCCACGCGACGGGGGGGCAAGCCGGGCCTTCGCATATCTCCCATCCCGGCACGCATCGGAACAAAACTTCACGTCATCCCAATGGCGCGCCCATTTCTTCCGCCAGGCGAAGGGCCGGGCGCAGGCGGCGCAGATCTTTTCAGGCAGGTTGGCCTTCTTATGCGTCACCGGGTGGGCACTGCCGCTTGGGTGGGTGGTGCATGGGGCAGCACCTCGCCCACCACGCGCCCGCTGCGGGGTTCCAGCAACAGGATGCGCTCGCCATCCGGGCGCTGCACATGCACGGCGAAGTGATCACCCGCGCCGGCCAGGCCCAGGATGCGGCTGCCGCTGGGCAGGTTCAGGCTCATCGCCGGCAGGCTTGTGGCCCCTCTGCCACCGCCCGAGCGCTGGACGAGCAGCACAACCAGCGTCACGGTGCCGGCCACGATCAGCACGCCCATCGCCACAACCAGGAATTTGAGTGCCCGCATTTGCCAGAAACCCATGAGATCACCGCGACGGAAGCCGATCACGGACAGCGCGTGGACCGATTCCTCGCGGAGCGGATAGGCAATCTCTCTCGCTCCCGCGTCAAGGCATTGATCGAATCCGGCCACGTCACGCGCGATGGCGAAGCGCTGGCCGAACCCGCGCAGGCGGTGCGGACTGGCAGCCTTTATCGCGTCGCCCCCCCACCCCCGGCCCCGGCGCGGCCGGAGGCGCAGGCGATGGACCTCGATATCCTGTATGAGGACCCGTATCTGATCATCCTCGACAAGCCGGCCGGGCTGGTGGTGCACCCGGCCCCGGGCAATCTGGATGGCACCCTCGTCAACGCCCTGCTGGCCCATGCGGGGGAGGAGTTGGAAGGGATCGGCGGGGAAAAGCGCCCGGGCATTGTCCATCGGCTGGATAAGGACACCTCCGGCATCATGGTCGTCGCCAAGACCGAGCAGGCGCATCGCGTGCTCTCCGATGCCTTTGTCGCGCGGGACCTGGATCGCGAATATCTGGCCCTTGCCTGGGGCGTCCCCAACCCGCCCGAAGGCGAGATCGAGGCCGCCATCGGCCGCCACACCACGGACCGCAAGCGCATGGCCGTGGTCGAGCAGCGCAGCCGCGGCGTGCAGCGCGGTGCCATGGCGGGCGCGAGTGCCGGCAAGCGCGCCATCACCCGCTTCACCACCATCCAGGCCTGCCACGGGGCGGTGACGCTGATCCGCTGCAAGCTCATGACCGGCCGCACGCATCAGATCAGGGTGCACCTGGCCCATATCGGCCACCCGCTGGTGGGTGACCCTGTGTATCTGCGACGTATCCCGGCGGCCAGCAAAGCCCTGGAGCCCGCCCTGCGTGAGGCGCTGCTGGCCTTCCCCCGCCAGGCGTTGCATGCGGCGAGCCTTGGCTTCAAACACCCGATTACCGGGAAAAATCTCTCATTTCGTTCAAATCCACCGGAAGATTTCGCGCGCCTCCTGGGCTTGCTGGAGTGTAACATCCCGTAACTGGACTGATTTGGTTCGGTTGTGCTTGCGCGCTCGTTCCGGTTTGGCGATTTTCGCTCTGGTACTTCGATCCCGGGCGCCGCTGAAGCTCCGTTTGCTGAAACCGCCCCCTCCGTGACCGGGGCGGATGCATCCGGAAGGGCCCGAGACGCGTTAGGCCAATATGGCTGTGCGCCCACCGCCGTCACGGGGTGGGGCACGGCGCGAATGGAAGGCTCGTCCACCCCGATGGCTTCTTTGAGTATCCCGCTTGCTCCGGAAGGCAATTTGTCCCGCTATCTGCAGGACATCCGGAAATTTCCCATGCTCGCCCCCGAGGAGGAGCTGGCCCTGGCCAAGCGCTGGCGCGATGCCGGCGATGAGGCGGCCGCCCATAAGCTCGTCACTTCGCATCTGCGCCTCGTGGCGAAGATCGCGATGGGCTATCGCGGCTACGGCCTGCCGGTCGGCGAACTCATTTCCGAAGGCAATGTCGGCATGATGCAGGCCGTCAAGCGCTTCGACCCCGAGCGCGGCTTCCGCCTTGCCACCTACGCCATGTGGTGGATCCGCGCGGCCATCCAGGAATACATCCTGCATAGCTGGTCCCTGGTGAAGATGGGCACGACGGCCGCGCAAAAAAAGCTGTTCTTCAACCTCCGTCGCCTCAAGGGGCAGATCGGCGCGTTGGAGGATGGTGATCTGCAGCCGGAAGTCGTCGCCAAGATCGCCAAGACCCTGGCCGTGCCCGAGCAGGATGTGGTGAGCATGAACCGCCGCCTCGCCAGCCCGGATAACAGCCTGAACGCCCCCGTTCGCGCCGATAGCGAGGGCGAATGGCAGGATTGGCTGGTCGATGACGCCGAAAGCCAGGAAAGCGAGCTGGCCGAACGCGAGGACATGTCCAACCGCAAGGACATGCTGAACGGCGCGCTGCGCACGCTGAACGAGCGTGAGCGCCACATCCTGATCGAACGTC
>CANHTE010000405.1 GCA_947462945.1 Acetobacteraceae bacterium | reverse complement strand
GGCGGACCAGCTCGTCCTTCAGGGCGACGTGCCAAGAACCACCGGCCGATCCCTGTCACCTGCCTCAAAGGCGACCCAGACGGTGGCACCGATCTGCGGACCCACTTTCGCAATTCCGAATGGCACAACAACAGGGGCCCAGACCGAGGTGCTTCCGGCCACCGCAGGAATGGTCACCTGCACCCGCCCAGCGGCGGTGGGGTCCATGGTATTGGTGATGCGCGCACGATAAACGCCAGACAGCTGACCGGGCATGGGAACCTCCTGAAAGGCTTGATCCCAAGCGAGCATATGGCGAGCCCAAACACAACTTAAGTGTGCTTTAATGAGCCGTTTACCGCCATGATTGAAAATGTATCCACGGGGGAAACAGCGCCCTGAGCGTGGAAAAGGAGAGGGTTGATGTGGCGCTTCGCAATTTTGTTGGCCTTCACCAGTTTCGCATCAGAGGGTCAGGCCCAGGGAGGCGCCCTTCAGCCGCACGTCCTCTACAGCTCGACGCGGGACCGCGCGGATCTCGTTACCATGCAACGCATGCTGGCTTGCGGCATCGAAGTCTCCGCTGAAGACAGCTCGTTTTATGCCGGCTTGGCCCAGGGCTCTTATGTGGTGATTTCCGAACCGCTGCCTTCACGCTCCGCCGCCGAGGCGCAGCTGAAAAAGGCCCAAGCCTGCGGCGTTACGGGGCAAATCCGGATGGCGCGCCGACTGATCGCGGCACATTGAGCAAGGCGAAAAGGGAGCAAGGCCCATGATCTGGCTGTCATTCCGCGAGCGATATCTGGGGCCGCCCGTGCGGCCAGCAAGTTTGAGGCGCCCTGGGCCCCTCAGCCCGGCCGCTTGGGACCATCAGGGCGACCCAACCCAGACCAACAAGGCCGGGCGGCCCGCCCTCACCCGTGCTCGGCACCTGGGGAATGACGAAGACGCGTCGGGCATGGGGCACAGCCGAAATATCCAGGCAGGCGCCGGGGTTTAGGCGCAGCTTGAACAGGCCGAGGCCTGCCGCATCACATGGCCAATCCCGTTCGCGCCACATTGATCAGAGAGGGAAAGCCCCTGGCGCCCCTGCCCTGCCCGCGATTTGGCCCGCGTTTTTCAGCCCTACCCGTGCGGCCACCAGATTTGCTGCGCCCCAAGGCCAGTTAGTCCGGCCGCGCGCCGGAGGCGCGGATCACCGGCGCCCAGCGCTCCGTCTCGGCGCGCAGGAAGGCTGTTGCTTCTTCGGGTGTGCCGGGCATCAGCACCAGGCGCCGCCCGGCCATGTTTTGCACCAGTTCGGAATCGCGCAGCACAGTAACTGCCGCTTGGTTCAGCTGCGCCAAAATTGGCGTGGGCAAGCCGCGCGGGGCCATCAAGGCCGCCCAATCCATTCCGTCGAAGCCAGGCAGCCCGCCCTCCGCCACGGTCGGCACTTCGGGAATGACGGAGACGCGCCGCGCATTGGGCACGGCCAGAATGCGCAGCCGCCCGCCCTCGGCCTGGGGCACGGCATTGAGTGCGGTCGTGAAGGCATAATCCACGCGGCCGGCCAGCAATTCCGGCATCAGCGCGCCGCCGCCCCGGAAGGGCACATGCACCGTCTGGATACCAGCCATCAGGTTCAGCTGCTCGCCGGCCACATGCCCGGCCGAACCCACGCCCGAGGAGCCGAAATTCAGCGTGCCGGGCCGCGCGCGGGCGGCGGTGATGATATCCCCCACATGGCGGAAGGGGCAGTCCGCCGGCACCGCCAGCACATTCGGCACCTCGCCCACCAGGGTGATGGCGGTGAGGTCCGTCAGCGGATCATAGGGCAGGTTGCCATAGAGCGTTGGGTTGATGGCGAGGCCGCCAATGGTGCCCATCAGCAGCGTATGGCCATCGGCCGGGCTGCGCACGGCGACCTCGGTGGCAATATTGCCCCCAGCCCCGGGGCGGTTCTCCACCACCACCGGCTGGCCCAGCAGCGTTTGCAGGCGAGGCGCCATGCTGCGGGCAAAGACATCGGTCGAACCGCCGGCGGCGAAGCCCACCAGGATGCGGATGGGCCGTGACGGGAAGCCTTGCGCCAGCGCGGGCGCAGGCAAGAGTGGCAAGGCGAGCAGGGTGCGACGTTTCATGAGGGCATTGCGCCGACTGGGCGGCTTCTGGTCAAGCCGCCCGGGCCGCAAATCACATCGAAAGGGTTCTTTCGGCGGCGGAAAGCGCGAAAAGGTTCAACCGGCGGGCGGCATGGTCCGCGCCATCGGCGGCAGCGCCACCACCTTGGCATACCAGGCTTCCAGCTTGGGGTGGCCCGGACGCCAGGGTTCATTCGCATAGCGGAAATCGAGATAGCCCAACGCACAGGCAATGGTGATTTCGCCAATGGTGGTCAGTGCACCCAGCGTCTCCGCCTCGGCTTCCAGTGCGTCCAGCGCGCGTGAGACCTTGAGTTGCTGCTGCGCGATATAGCTCGTGCGGCCCTCATCCTGCGGCAAGGTCAATTCGCGGCGGCGGGGCTGCGTCGCGTCCATGATGCCATCGCCCAGCGCCTGCTGGCGCAGCGCATTCCAGCGCGCGGGGCCGGGTGGCGGGAACAGGCCGGGGGCCGTGCCGACGCTGTCCAGATATTCACAGATCACCGGGCTGTCGAACAGGGACTGCCCCTCGGCCGTGACCAGCGACGGCACTTTGGAGAGCGGGTTCACCGGCACCAGCGAAGGGTCCACCGTCGGCACCGTCCAGAGTTCGACCTGGCCTTCGATGCCGCGCGCCATGGCGGCGGCCAGGCATTTGCGCACATAGGGGCTGGCGGGAGAGTAAGCGAGCTTCATGAGATGATTCCGTTTCCTGAGCGCCAACTCTCAATCGGAAGCCGGCATGAGGCAAGCCAGCCCATGGAAGCATGAGACACCCAGGCGAAGCGTGCTGCCCGCCGCCGTCAAACCATCTCAGCCGCCCGTTTCGCGGCCCAGGGCATCCATCGCCTGGCCAAAGCCACGGAAGCTGAAAAGGATTTGAATGTCGCGGCCTGCACCGTCGCGGTAGTCGAGACGCCCCTGATTGTCGCCGCGTGCGCGCAGCCGGGCGAGCGTCGCGGCGGACACATTCTCCAATTCGCCAAAGCATCCCCCGCGTGCGGCGCTGCACAGGCGGAAGGGCAGCGCGATGGCCTCGGCTGG
>CANHTE010000404.1 GCA_947462945.1 Acetobacteraceae bacterium | reverse complement strand
CAGGTTTTCCCTTGGCGAGCGCGTGAATGACCGCCAAGTAACCCATGATGCACCGCCGCGCCATGCTCGCCTCTGTGACACTCGGCCTCGCCGCGCCCGCCGTGGCGCAGGCGGCGACCGAGGCCGGGCTGGCGGCGGCTGGCTGGCAGCATCTGGAATATGATGGCCTTCGCCCGGCGAGCTTCCGCAGCCTGGCCGATGGCGTGGCGGTGGAAGGGCAGGGGACGGGCAGCTTTGTCTGGCGCCGTGTGCAGGGCGCCGCAGGCTGCCTCACCTGGCGCTGGCGCGTGGATGCCGCACCCCCACCGACCGACCTGACCCGGCGCGGCGGCGATGACCGCGCCTTGGCGCTGGCCATCGGCTTTCAGGGCTGGCCCGCGCGCTCCACCGTCTGGCAACGCACGCAGCATGCCGTGGCCCAGGCGCGGGCGGGCAGCCATACGCTGCCGCGCAGCGTGCTGATCTATGCCTGGGGCGGCACGGGCCAGGAACCGCCCAGCTTCTACAGCCCCTGGATGGGTGGCCTGGGCAAGGTGCGCATCCTGCGCCCCGCCTCGGCGCCGACGGGCCGCTGGTTCGAGGAGCGGGTGGATTTGGCGACGGAATGGCGCGCGGCCTTTGCCGGTGATCCGCCGCCCTTACAGGAAATTGCCATCGGCACCGATGCCGACGATACACAATCCCGGATTTCGGCCATGGTGGAACGCATCCGCTTTGCCGCCTGTGCCTAGGAGAGACCATGCCAATTGAGCGTAAGGAATTCCGTGACGCGATGGCCCGGCTGCCCGCCGCGGTGAACATCGTCACCACCGATGGCCCGGCCGGGCTGGGCGGCTTCACGGCCAGCGCAGTGTGCAGCGTGACCGACAGTCCGCCCACCTTGCTGGTCTGCATGAATCGCAGCGTTTCCTCCTGCGAGGCCTTTCAGCGGAATGGCGTGCTGGCTGTGAACACGCTCTGCGGTTCGCAGCAGGACCTCTCGACCATCTTTGCGGGATATACGGGCGTGGATGGTCCCGCGCGCTTTGACGCGGGCGTCTGGCGCAAGCTGCATACCGGCGCCCCGGTGCTGGAAGGCGCGCAGGTCGCTTTTGATGGGCGCATCACGGATGTGATCGAGAAGGGCACGCATATGGTGCTCTTCGTGGAGATCGAGGCGATCCGTACAACGGAAGGTGTCGAGGCCGCGCTGCTGTATTTCGCGCGGGATTATCATCTGGTGGGTCAGGCGGCCTGAGGCGAGACGGCCCCCCCGCATCCCGCCTGCAGGCTCACCACTCGCCGTAGAACACCCCGGCCGCCTTGTGTCGGTCGGTGCGGAATTCCGCCTCGGCCCAGCTCAGGGTGGTGCGGCATTTCAGCTGCGTCGCCCATTCCAGCAGCTTTTCGCGCATCGCAATCCGCACCGCCTCAAGTGCCGGGTCTTCACCCAGATCGAAAAACTCCTCCGGATCAGCGGTGAGGTCGTAGAGCTGTGGCCGCAGCCCGCTGGTCCAGTGGATGTATTTCCAGCGCTCGTCACGGATCATGAAGGCGCGGTGCTGCCCACTGGGCAGGCCCAGGCGGCGGCGGGCGGCGCGGAAGGTCCAGTCCAGCTCGCTGACCACATGGCCACGCCATTCGCAGGCCATGCCGCGCGTGAGCGGCAGCAGCGAGCGGCCTTCCAGCAGATGTGGCTGTTCCGGCAGGCCCAGCGCGTCCAGCACTGTGGGCACCACATCAATCGCCTCCACGAAGCGATCCTCCACCGTGCCGCGCGTGGCGTCCGCTTCGGGTGAGGGATCATAGAGAAGGAAGGGCACGCGCTGGATGCAGTCGTGAAACAACTCCTTCTCGCCGAGCCAGTGATCGCCCAGATAGTCGCCATGGTCGCTGGTGAAGATCACCATCGTGTCGCGCCAGCGGCCCGTTTCCTCCAGCAGCGCCCAGACGCGGCCCAGATGCGCGTCAATCTGGCTGATCAGCCCTTGATAGGCCGGCCGGACAGTGGCGATGCATTCATCGCGCTGGAAGCTTTGCGCCACTTCCTCCGCCTGGAATTCCCGCAGCGCCGGATGCGCTGCCGCTCCCCGTTCGGCTGGGTGCCGGGAGACGGGGAGGCATTGCTCGGGCGTGTACATCGCGTGGTAGGGGGCGGGGGCGATATAGGGCCAGTGGGGCTTCACATAGGAAAGATGCAGCACCCAGGGGGCCTCGCCCTGTGCGGTGATGAAGCGCAGCGCCTGGTCCGTCGTATAGGCGGTCTCGCTGTGTTCTTCGCGCACACGGGCGGGCAGGTGGGCATGGCGCATCTTCCAGCCATTCAGCACCTCACCTTGTGCATTTTCGACGGCGATGACGTGGTCGGTCCAGGGGTCGGCGCTGTCATAGCCCTGGGCGCGCAGCCAATGGGCATAGGCGGATTGGGTTTCGGCGTGATGGCCGTCATGGCGGTCCACCAAAGTGAACCAGCCTTCGCGCAGCAGAACGGCCAGTTCATCCTGGCCATCGAGCAGCAGGCGCTTCATGCCATGCGCATCGGGCAGCACATGCGTCTTGCCGGCCAGCGCCAGGCTGCGCCCGGCCTCGCGCAGGTGCCAGCCCAACGTGACCTCGCCCACGCCGAGCGGCACGCGGTTATGGGTGGCGCCATGGCTGGCGACGTAGCGGCCGGTATAGGTGCTCATGCGTGAGGGGCCGCAAATGCCGGACTGCACATAGGCCTGGGAAAACCGCACGCCGCGCGCCGCCAGCGCGTCCAGATTCGGCGTCTTCAGGAAGGGATGCCCGGCGCAGCCGAGGTGATCCCAGCGCAGCTGGTCGCACATGATGAAGAGAACGTTCTTGGCGGGCATTGGCGTTTCCCTGAGAGGCGGCCATCCTAGTTGGAACAACGCCTGAGGAAACGCCATGCCCCGCTTCACCGAATTGACCCCCGAAATGATGACCGAGCGCCAGGCCGAAGTGGCCGAGGCGATCGGTGCCGGCGCCCGCGGCGGGCTGCGCGGCCCCTTTCCCGCCTGGCTGCACAGCCCGGACATGGCCGATGCCATGCAGCGCGCCGGCCGCTTCATGCGCTGGGGCAGCAGCTTCCCCGCGCGGCTGTCCGAGCTTGCGATCCTCATCACGGCCAAGCGCTACCGCGCGCGGTATGAATGGTTCGCGCATCACCCCCTG
>CANHTE010000403.1 GCA_947462945.1 Acetobacteraceae bacterium | reverse complement strand
GCCGCGCAGATCAAGGCGATGAAGCAGGTGGCCGGCAAGATCAAGCTGGAACTGGCGCAATACCGCGAGATGGCGGCCTTCGCGCAGTTCTCCTCGGATCTCGATGCCTCCACCCAGGCCCTGCTGAACCGTGGCGCGCGCCTGACCGAGCTGCTGAAGCAGCCGCAGTTCAAGCCCGTCGCGGTCGAGGATCAGGTGATCGCGATCTTCGCCGGCACGCGTGGCTATCTGGACCGCCTGCCGCTGAACAAGGTGGGCGAGTTCGAAAGCCGCCTGCTGAGCGAACTGAAGGCCGCGGCGCCGGACATCGTCGCCAGCATCCGCAATGATCGTGAGATCAAGAAGGATGTGGAAGCGAAGCTGGTGGCCTTCCTCGATGGCTTCGTGAAGACCTTCGGCTGAGCCCCAGACATGGCCACGTTGAAAAGCCTTCGCCTGCGGATCAACAGCGTGAAATCCACGCGAAAGATCACCCAGGCCATGAAGATGGTGGCCGCCGCCAAGCTGCGCCGCGCGCAAAGCCAGGCCGAAGCCGCACGCCCCTATGCCGAGCGCATGGAGCGCATGCTGGCCTCGCTGGGCGCCTCGGTCGTGGGCAGCCCGGATGCGCCGAAGCTGCTGGTCGGCACCGGCGCGGACCGCGTGCATCTGCTGGTGGTGGTGACGGCCGAGCGTGGGCTTTGCGGTGGCTTCAACACCAATGTGGGCCGCTACACGCGCCTTCAGGTGCGCGCGCTGGAAGCCGAGGGCAAGACGGTGAAGATCATCACCGTGGGCCGCAAGGGTGCCGTTTATCTCAAGCGCGAATTCGCCAACCGCTTCGTGGGTGAGTTCAGCTTCGCCAACAAGAAGCGCATCGGCTTCGAGGATGCCTCCGACGTCGCGGCGAAGATCACCGAGATGCTGGAAGCGGGCGAGTTCGATGTCTGCACGCTGGTCTATAACCGCTTCAAGAATGTGATCAGCCAGACCCCCGTGGGGCAGCAGCTGATCCCGGCGCCCTTGCCGGAAGTGGCGGCGGAAGGCGGTATGCAATATGAGTTCGAGCCGACCGAAGAGGAAATTCTGGCGCGCATCCTGCCGCAGAACCTCGGCATCCAGATTTATCGCGCCCTGCTCGACAACGCGGCCGGCTTCTACGGCAGCCAGATGACCGCGATGGACAACGCCACGCGCAATGCGGGCGAGATGATCAACAAGTTGACGCTGAACTACAACCGGACGCGCCAGGCCAACATCACCCGTGAGTTGATCGAGATCATCTCCGGCGCTGAAGCCCTTTGATGCGGTCGTGGAGCGCCGGTGGCGCGCAACGTGAATCGCATCGACACCAAGTTTGAAGGAAGCTCGCACATGAAGAACAATGTTGGTCAGGTGACCCAGGTGCTCGGCGCCGTGGTGGACGTTCAGTTCCCCGCCGAGCTTCCCGGAATCATGAACGCGCTGACGCTGCAGATCGGCGAGCAGAAGCTGGTGCTGGAAGTCGCGCAGCATCTGGGTGAGCGCACGGTGCGCTGCATCGCCATGGACACGACGGACGGCCTGGTGCGCGGCACGGAAGTGACCGATACCGGCAAGGGCATTTCCGTCCCCGTCGGCGCGGGCACGCTGGGCCGCATCATGAATGTCATCGGCGAGCCGATTGACGAGCGCGGGCCGGTTCCCGCCACCATGTACTACCCGATCCACCGCGAGGCGCCCGCCTTTGACGAGCAGGCGACGAGCGCGGAAATCCTGGTCACCGGCATCAAGGTGATTGACCTGCTGGCCCCTTACCTGAAGGGCGGCAAGATCGGTCTGTTCGGCGGCGCCGGCGTGGGCAAGACCGTGACCATCCAGGAGTTGATCAACAACATCGCCAAGGGCCATGGCGGCGTGTCCGTCTTCGCCGGCGTGGGTGAGCGCACCCGCGAGGGCAATGACCTGTATCACGAAATGATTGACGCCGGCGTCATCAAGCTGGGCGACGGCAATACCGATGGTTCCAAGGTGGCGCTGGTCTATGGCCAGATGAATGAGCCGCCGGGTGCGCGCGCCCGGGTGGCGCTCTCGGGCCTCTCCATGGCGGAGTATTTCCGCGATGAGCAGGGCCAGGACGTGCTCTTCTTCATCGACAACATCTTCCGCTTCACCCAGGCCGGCGCCGAAGTCTCGGCACTTCTGGGCCGCATCCCCTCGGCCGTGGGTTATCAGCCCACGCTGTCCACCGACATGGGCGCCCTGCAGGAGCGCATCACCTCCACGAAGAAGGGTTCGATCACCTCGGTGCAGGCGATCTACGTGCCCGCCGATGACTTGACCGACCCCGCACCCGCCACCTCCTTCGCGCATCTTGACGCGACGACCGTGCTGAACCGCTCCATCGCGGAGCTGGGCATCTTCCCGGCGGTGGACCCGCTCGACTCCACCTCGCGCGCCATGGACCCGCGGGTTGTGGGCAAGGAGCATTACGACACGGCGCGCGAAGTGCAGAAGATCCTGCAGACCTACAAGTCGCTGCAGGACATCATCGCCATTCTCGGCATGGATGAGCTTTCGGAAGAAGATAAGCTGATCGTGGCGCGTGCGCGCAAGATTCAGCGCTTCCTGAGCCAGCCCTTCCACGTGGCCGAGGTCTTCACGGGCTCGCCGGGCGTCTTCGTGAAGCTGGAGGACACGATCCGCAGCTTCGCCGCCATCTGCAATGGCGAATATGACCACCTGCCGGAAGCCGCCTTCTACATGGTCGGCACGATTGAAGAGGCCGCGAAGAAGGCGGAGACGCTCAAGCAAGCGGCTTGAGCTGATTTTTGCGCCCTCAGGCGCCGGGCGCCGGCTCCGCCGGCTTGGCTTCGCCGCAGGGCGGGCTGCACCGGTGGGGAGGGCGGGTTGGCGGCGCCGGTCGCTTTGCGGCCGGATCCTCCATGGGTGTCGCCCAGTTGGGCGCTCGGTTTGCTTGGAGATGCTCTGATGGCCATGTTTCAGCTTGAACTCGTCTCCCCGGAGAAGCTCCTGCTCTCCCGCGCGGTGGAGATGGTCGTCATTCCCGCCGCCGAGGGCGAGATGGGCGTGCTGCCCGGCCATGCCGCGATGATCGTGACGCTGCGCGGCGGCACCATCCGCGTGATGGAGGGCGGCCGCGACACGGATCGCCTGTTCGTCGCCGGCGGCTTCGCCG
>CANHTE010000402.1 GCA_947462945.1 Acetobacteraceae bacterium | reverse complement strand
GCCTGCGCGTGACCATTCGCCCCTTCTTCCTGGCGGATCAGTCGGATCCTGCCGAAGGGCGGTATGTCTGGGCCTATAAGGTGCAGGTCGAAAATCTGGGCCCGGCCACGGTGCAGTTGATGAAGCGCACATGGATCATCACCGACGGCACAGGGCGTGAGTTGCGCGTGCATGGCGACGGGGTGGTGGGCGAGCAGCCCATCCTGGAGCCGGGTGAGAGCTTCGACTACACCTCCGGCACGCCCCTGCCCACGCCTTCCGGCTTCATGCGCGGCACCTATCACATGGTGGTGGTCGAAACGGGGGAAGCGTTCGACGCCGCCGTGCCGGCCTTTTCCCTGGACAGCCCTCATCAGCAGGGTGGGGTCCATTGACATCCGGCTTCGGCCAAAATGGACGGGCTCGCCCACCTTCTGACGGGGCCGCTTGCGGAGTCGCCCAGCCGCCCCATCTGGCTAGTTCGTAGGTCTGACGCGGCCCCGCCTCGGGGTTGATGCAGCACCTCAGGGAATTTCGAAAGCCATGAACATCCAATTGCCCGCCGGCGCCCAGACCAAGGACAAGTTGAGCGGATTGATCCGCCCAAGCCGTGCCGAGGCGGAGGCTGCCGTCCGCACCCTGCTGCTCTGGGCTGGCGATGATCCGGACCGTGAAGGCCTGGTGGATACCCCCGCCCGCGTCGCCCGCGCCTATGAGGAATTTTTCGCCGGCTACGGGAATGACCCGGTCGAGATGCTCGCCCGCTCCTTCGAGGAGACGGATGGCTATGATGAGATGGTGGTCCTGCGTGACATCCGGCTGGAAAGCCATTGCGAACACCACATGGTTCCCATCATCGGCAAGGCGCATATCGCCTATCTGCCCAATGGCCGTGTCGTTGGCATCTCCAAGCTCGCCCGGGTGATCGAAACCTATGCGAAGCGCCTGCAAATCCAAGAGAAACTGACGGCGCAAATCGCCAATACGATTGAAACGGTCTTGCAGCCCAAGGGCGTGGCGGTCGTGATCGAAGCGGCCCACCAGTGCATGACCACGCGCGGCATCCACAAGCCGGGTGTTTCCATGGTCACCTCACGCATGCTGGGCGAATTTCGCACCAATGACGCGACGCGGCGTGAGTTCCTCTCCATCATCAGTGGCTCGCGCGGCATTCTGGAAGGCTGAAGCGGCGCGCGCCTGCCTGCGCCGGTTTGCAGGCGGGAGCGAATGGGCTAACCCGGGAGGCTTGTTTCCTCATGGGTCCCATGTCCGCCATTCGCATCGCCCCCTCCCTCCTCGCCGCCGATTTCACCCGCCTGGGCGAGGAGCTCCGCGCCATTGAGGCAGCCGGCGCGGATTGGCTGCATCTTGACATCATGGATGGGCATTTTGTGCCCAATATCAGCTTCGGGCCGGGGCTGGTCCGTGCCCTCCGGCCCCTCAGCAAGATGCCCTTCGACGTTCATCTGATGATTGCGCCGGCTGACCCCTATCTGGCCGCCTTTGCGGAAGCGGGGGCCGACATCATCAGCCTGCATCCTGAAGCCGGGCCGCATCTGCATCGCAGCCTGCAAACCATCCGGGCGCTGGGCAAGAAGGCGGGCGTGGTGCTGAACCCGGCCACGCCCATCGAAGCCCTGGCCCATGTGCTGGACCTGACGGACCTCATTCTTGTCATGTCGGTCAATCCCGGGTTTGGCGGGCAATCCTTCCTGACGAGCCAATTGGGCAAGATCGCCGCCCTGCGCCAGATGATCACACAATCGGGGCGTGAGATTGCGCTGCAGGTGGATGGCGGCGTGACCTTGAAGACCGCGCCGGATTGCATCGCGGCCGGCGCCGATGTTCTTGTGGCCGGAACGGCGGTGTTCGGCGCGGCGGATTATGCCGCGGCCGTGGCCGGGCTGAGGGGGGGCGCCTGATGGCCGATATCTTCCGGGGCGTTCGCGGGCTCGTCTCGCGCCTCAAGCCGATGCGCGTGCCCGATGCGCCGGCGCGTTCCTTCCGGGACCTCTGGCCGGGCGATGCGACGCGCGGCGCCAGGCTGCTGCGCGGCGAGTTTGAGGTGCTTGGCTCCGCCCGGTTGCTGAATGACTGGTCCTCGATGGCCGGGCCGGTGCTGTGGCGCCAGGCGGCGCATGGCTTTGCCTGGCTGCGGGATCTTCGGATGCTGGGCACCGATGCCGCCCGCGTGAAGGCACGCGACCTGACCGAGGATTGGCTGGCCCATGGCGCGACCGAGCCCATGGCCTTGGCGCCCGAAGTGATGGCCGCGCGCATTTCCGCCTGGCTGGGCCATTGGGATTTCCTGGCCGCGACGGCCGAGGAAGGCTTCCGCCGCCCGCTGTTGCAGCGCCTGGCGCAGGATGGCCGCACGCTCTCGGCCAGCTTGCCGGCCGAGGCCGCGCATCGCGGCGGGCTGGTGGTGCTGAAGGGCAGCATCGCCGCCGCCGTGGCACTGGAGGAGGAAGCCTGGTTGACCCGGGCCCTGCGTTTCCTGCCGGCCGAGCTGGAGCGCCAATTCCACCCCGATGGCGGCCATGTGGAGCGCAGCCCGGCGAGCCAGCTGCTCGCGTTGCAGGACCTCATTGAGATCCGCAATCTGCTGAACGGCGTGGGCATCACCTCTCCGCCGCAGCTCTCGACGGCTTTGGAGCGCGCCGGCCAGGCGCTGCGGCTGTTTCGCCACGGCGACATGTCGCTCGCGCTGTTCAATGGCTCGCGCGAGGAAGCCGCCTCACTGGTGGATGTCGTGCTTGCGCAGGGGCTGGCCAAGGGCCGTGCGCCCATGCAGCTGGAGGAGACCGGCTTCCAGCGCATGGCGGCGGGGCGCACGCTGATCATCGCCGATTGCGGCGCGCCGCCCCCGGGCCGTGCGCCTGACGCCGCCACCGGCCTGCCGCGCGGTGCCGACCGGCCTGCCCATGCTGGCACGCTCTCCTTTGAGATGTCGATCGGGCGGGACCGGCTGATCGTGAATTGCGGTTCGGCCCCCGCGGCCGACGCCGCCTGGCGCGACGCGCTGCGCGGCACCGCCGCGCATTCCACCCTGACCCTGGCCGAGACCAACAGCGCCGAATTGCGCGAGGAAGGCCTGGGCCGCCGCCCCGAGCGGGTCGAGGTCGAACGGCAGGAGGCGAATGGCGCCCAGTGGCTCGAAATGGGCCATGACGGCTATC
>CANHTE010000401.1 GCA_947462945.1 Acetobacteraceae bacterium | reverse complement strand
TTCACGCATCACCTACAGCAATGACGTGTTCCTCCGGGTGTCCCGGCTGACGGCGGCACAGGCTATCGGCCAGCCGCATCATCTCATCCGGCACCCTGAGATGCCGCGCTCCGTCTTCCGCCTCATGTGGGAGACGATCCAGGTCGGCGGTGAGTTCTTCGGCTATGTCAAAAACATGGCGACCAACGGGGATCACTATTGGGTCTTCGCGCATGTCACCGCTTCGCGCGGCGCGGATGGCAAGGTCCTGGGCTACCACTCCAACCGACGCAAGCCAGACCCTGCCCAGATCGCCCGGATCGAACCTGTCTATCGCCGGCTTCTCTCCGCTGAGGCCAGCCAAACGGATCGCGACAAGGCCCTGCAGGCGGGCCGCGCAACCTTGACCTCGATTCTCAGTGAAGGGGGATTTAGCTATGAGCAATTCGCTTTCTCTGTCTAGGGTTCCGGTGCTGCTTGCCGGCACCATCCTGGCCCTCGTGCTGACGGCCGTCTCCGCCTGGCTCGGCCTGGGGCTGGCTGTCATCTGGTCGTTCACGGCGGCTGGCTTGCTGGCAGCGCTGGTGTCGCTTCTGGCCGTGCGCCGCTCCCAGGCGCGGCTGGAGTATACGGCAAAGGTGCTTCGGGCGGCCGGCGCCGGAGATCTGGAACAGCGCGTGCTGAGCGTGAATGAGCCTGGCGTGGTGGGTGATATCCAGTATGCGGCCAATCACGCACTCGATATCGCTGACGCCTTTGTCCGTGAGGCTGGCGGTGCCATGAAAGCGGCCTCCGAAGGGCGCTTCCATCGCAAGGTTCTCTTGCGTGGCCTGCCCGGCGTCTATGAAGGTGCCGCCCGCTCGATCAATGATGCCGGGACAGCCATGGAGGACAAGTCCCGAAAGGTGATCGAGTTCGCCGGAACCTTCGAGCGCGACGTTGGCTCGATAGTCAGTGTCGTCTCGGATGCCGCGGTCGCCCTGAGCCAGAGCGCCGGTCAACTTTCGTCTGCCGCGGCTGAGGCCAATGCCCGCACCATGGCCGCCGCCGGCGCCACCAGCGAAGTGACGGCCAACACCCAAACCGTCGCCTCCGCCACGGAGGAACTTGCCGCGTCCGTGAACGAGATCTCGCGCCAGGTCAGCCAGGCGGCCGTGGTGACCCGGGACGCCGTAGCCCAGGCAACCGACGCCACCACAGCCGTCGTCACGCTCACCGAGCGCGCCAGCCGAATCGGCCATGTGGTTCAGATCATCTCGGGCATCGCAGGGCAGACGAACCTCCTGGCACTGAATGCGACAATCGAGGCCGCGCGGGCCGGGGATGCGGGCAAGGGCTTTGCCGTCGTCGCCAGCGAGGTGAAGGAACTGGCGGCGCAGACGGCGAAGGCCACGGAGGAGATCAGCAGTCTGGTCATTGGCATTCAGGGAGCGACGGAAACGGCGGTCACCTCCATCCGCGGCATCAACGTGACGATCCAGCAAATTGACGGCGCCACATCGGCCATCGCTGCCGCCGTGGAGGAGCAGGGGGCTGCCACGCGCGAAATTGCCCGCAGCGTGGAAAGCACGGCCAGGGGCGCCGGTGCGGCGGCCGATGACATTGATGGCGTGCGGGCGGCCGCCACGCAAACCGGGCAAGCTGCGGAACATGTGTCCGTCTCGGCGAAGGGACTGGCCACGCAATCCGCACTGCTTCAGGAAAAGGTCGGCGTTTTCCTGGCCGCAACCCGGGCTGCGTAGGTCCGGCGCCAAGGCTCGTTGGGAGTTTCATGCAGGGACGGCCATGCCGGGAAAAGCCCCGGGCCGGGCCGTCCCTTCGTTGACCAAAAGGCGACTGGAAGGATCACCGCATGTGCCGCTGGATCGCTTACGCTGGGCCGCCCCTTCGAGTGAGCACCTTGTTGTTTCAGCCGGAAAATTCGCTGATCCGACAAAGCCTCCATGCCAAGCATGGCGTTCCGACCAATGGCGATGGTTTTGGGCTGGGCTGGTATGGAGAACGGCCGTTTCCTGGCCTGTACAGGGATATCCTGCCGGCCTGGAACGATGCCAATCTGCGCAGCCTCGCCGATCAGGTCCGTGCGCGCCTGTTTTTCGCGCATGTGCGCGCCTCGACCGGCACGCCCACCAGCCGCGAGAATTGTCATCCCTTTGCCCATGAGCATCTGCTCTTCATGCATAACGGAAAGATTGGCGGATATGAGCGCATCCGCCGCCGGCTTGAGGGCATGATCGGCGATGAATTCTACGCCCTTCGACGTGGGGGCACAGACAGCGAGCTTTTCTTCCTGCTGGCACTCAGCAACGGGCTGATGGACGAGCCCACCGCCGCGATTGCCCGCACGGTCCGGCAGGTGCGGCGCGAAATGCTCCTGCAGAATATCACGGAGCCCTTTCGGATGGCGGCGGCCTTGAGTGATGGCGAGCGGATCATTGCCGTGCGAACGTCATCAGACGGCGCTTCGCCCTCGCTCTTCCACACGGCAGGGGGCGAAATTCTCGCCGAAGGACCGCAGCTTCGTTTCACGCCGGGTCGAGGAACGGTGATGGTCCTGTCTGAGCCTCTCGATGCCGAGGGCCATTGGCAGGAAGTGCCTGAGGACCACGTGCTGGAGACGCGGCAGGGCGAGGCGCGCGTTCGACCCATTCCGCTGGACCTGGTCGGTTCAGCCTGAACGCGCCTGGATCATGGCTGAAGTGCAGCTGCGCCTTTCATGGCGGCGCTGGGGCAGCATCTGCAACAACCACAAAACCCACCAGTTTCAGGCGCGCATTCGTGGCCAATGGATGGGGTGGAGGTTGCAGGAGATGTTCCGCTTTCCGGGGCTCTTTGCCGGGCGGTGGCCTTGTGGAAAAGCCGCAAGGCCCGTGCAGCGTAAACAATGGGAGATCAACAGGTTAAAGCTCGGGGGTTCAATCAGGCTACCCCCAAGCTTGGGAGATGCTTGCCTCTCCGGAGAGAATCCTCCGGGATCGCTGCGTTCCCCAACCATCAAGCCTGCAGCGAAAACCCCGGGAAATCCAAGGTTCACAGCGGCATGGCTAGGGCGAGTCTGCAACGTGATAGGAAAATTGGAGCAGCAGCGGGAACCGGGACACAACCTGCCCTGCGGCTCAAAAGACGCGTCTCACTCTGGTCAGTCGTAGTCAATCTCCACCTTGAGAACCCGCAGCGTGCCA
>CANHTE010000400.1 GCA_947462945.1 Acetobacteraceae bacterium | reverse complement strand
GCCCGCGTGGTGCGCGCCATGCTGCCGCGGGCGCATTTCGCCACCATCTACGCCAAGCCCGCCGGCAAGCCGCTGGTGGATACCTTCGTGACCGAAGTGAGCCAGGACACATGGATCCTGTTCCCCTGGGACACCGAGGCGCAGTTCATCGCGCCCATCGCGAAGGCGCAGGCGGCGAAGTAGCGCCTGGCGCATGCGTCGTTCGCAAGCGCTCCCGTTACACACTCTGGCTGTTTGTTTTCGCGCAGCTTTATCCGCTCAAACGATTCCGGTGGGACGGGTGATGCTTGACACCTCCCGCGTCAGCGCATCCCCCAACCGGATGGCGCCGCCCTCGATCACGCGGGCGGTGATGCCGCCATGGCCGCGCAGGGCGTTGTAGCCGCCCGGCCCCAGCACTTCCTCCATGCGGGAGCAGGGGTGGCATTCGCCGCTGCATTCCAGCAGCGTCTCGCCCAGTCGGAACCGGCGGCCCTTCAGCGCCAGCAGGTTCATGCCCTGGATCACCAGGTTCCGGCGGAGTTCCTCCGGCGGCAGCACATCGCGGCCCAGGAAGCCGGCGACGGCAGCCAGATGCTCGGCCGTGATCAGCGTCACCTGACGCGCGCCGGTCACGGCCCCGCGCCAGCGATCCCCCACCAACCCGCGCCCCGGTTCCAGGAGCGCCTGGTCCACCGGTTGGATTTCTGCGCGGCGTTCGGGCCGAAGCCCGATCCAGGTGAGGCGGCCCGGCGCCATGGGGCCATCGAGCAAGCGGGCGAGCGGCGAATCGGCAGGGGGGCGCATGCCAGGCAGCCTACCCGCAGGACGCTGAAAGCCGATGGGGCTTCAGCGCGGCAGGCGCGAGGAGTGATGATCCGCGATGCGCCAGAGGCCGTCATGGCCCCGCAGCATCACCATGCTGAAACGCGAGGGTTCCTGCCCCTCGCTGCCATCGGGCAGGCGGCGGAGGAAGGTGTAATGCCCCGAGGCGACGGCGACGGTCGGCGCCAATTCACGCAGGGCAAACTCGCCGAAGCGCACATCAATGCCGGTGGCGCCGGGCCGCACCCGGGCGAAATAGGCGGTGATGGCAGCCGTGCCCACCGTCTGCTCCCGACTGACCGAGCCCCAGAGCCGCGCATCCGGCGTGTATTGCGCCGCCGCGCGCGGGCCATCATTCGTGGCATAGGCGGTGGCCCAGGCTTGCAGCAGCGTGGCAGGGTCCGGCGCTGCGGCGGCGGCCTGGCCGCTGATCAGGACCAAGGCAAGCAGGGTTTTGCGCATCTGCGGGGTTCCTTGGGGCGGTGGCCAGGGCTGCCAACGGCCGGACGGAGTTGGGTTGCAACGCAACCCGTCACCCAAGCTAGCGACGGGGCTGCATGCCTCGAAAACTCTAGGCCCAGAGCCGCTCACGCTGGAGGTTCGTGTAGAGCCCCGCCACAAACTCTCCGTATCCGTTGAAAAGCCGCGTCGGCACCCGCTCACCTGAGCCCAGCAGCCGCTCAGTCGCCTGGGACCAGCGCGGATGCGCCACTTCGGGGTTCACATTGGCCCAAAAGCCATATTCGGAGGGTTGGATCTTGAACCAGAAATTCTCCGGCCGGCGATCCGTAACCGTGATGCGGACCACGGATTTGCCGGATTTGAAGCCGTATTTCCACGGGAACACGACGCGGAACGGCCCTCCATTCTGCGCCTGGAGCGGCTTGCCATACATGCCCACCGGCATGAAGGCGAGTTCATTGCCGGCCTCCTCCATGGTGCAGCCCTCCACATGCGGCCAGGGGTACCAGCTTTGCCGCAGGCCGGGCATGACGGCCGGCAGGCTCGCTGTCGTGAAGGAAACATAGCGCGCACCCGCCTGCGGCTCGACCAGCTTCAGCAATTCCGAGAGCTGGAAGCCGGTCCAGGGCACGGTCATCGCCCAGGCTTCGACGCAGCGCAGGCGATAAATGCGCTCCTCGATGGGCAGTTGCCGGATCAGGTCATCCACGCCGAAGGTGGCGGGCTTGGCCACCATGCCGTCCACCTGGATGGTCCAGGGGCGCAGGGGCATGCGGCTGGCCTCGCGCACGATGTTCTTGCTCGTGCCGAATTCATAGAAGTTGTTGTAGGTGGTTGCTTCGCGCTCGGGCGTGATGTCGCGCTCGGGGCGGAAGCGCAGGTTGCGCTGATGCTCGGGCAGGGGCGGCACCACGCCGGCTGCCTGCTGGGCCAGCGCCACGCCGGGCAGCAGGGCCGCGCCAGCGCCGAACAAGGCGCGCCGGTTCACCACGAAGCCCTCGGGCGTTACCTGGCTTTCGGGGATCTCATAACCACGGCGGCGGCGGATCAGCATCGGGTCTCTCCTGGCGCTCTTGGCGCTCCCAAGGGTGGGGATAACCCCCTCTTCGTCAAGAACTCTGGATTGGTAACGCGCCAATCCGGTGCCAGGACATGCAGGCCATCGGCCTGAATGATGACGTCCCGATCCGCGCGCAGGCCGGCCTCAGCCTGGGCAAGACTCGTCGCATCCCGCAGGACGTAGAGCACGCCGGGCTCCGGCCGGCCTTCCAGCAGGCGCGAAGTCACCTCACGCTGCAAGGCGGCCACTGCGGCGGCATCGCTGCGCGCGAGGTAGATGGCGTCCGTCGCCATGCGGTGGCGGGCGGCAAAGACGGCGATTTCCTCCCAGCCCAGGCCGCGATTCTCGGCCGGCACGGCGCGAATGGCGCTGTAGCAACGCGCGGCCGCTTCCCAGAAGGGATCGGTCAGGCGGGGCGGGAGTTGGGCTGCGGTCGGCGGGAAAAACCCGGCCAGACGCGCGATGCCCGGGCGCAAATCCGCCGCCTGGATGAGCAGCAGCCCGACCAGGACGATGCTGCCCAGCCGCGCGCCCAGCGCGCGCAAAAGCCCCACGATGCCCCCCAGCATCGCCGCATAGGCCAGCGGCCAGAAAAAGCGCTCGGAAGCGCGCAGCGCGCCCAGCAGCTCCACCAAGGGCGCGGGCAAGGGCAGCAGGGTGAACTGCGCACCGCCGATGGAAGGCCGATGCGTGATGGCGAAGGCCAGCATGAGCAGCAGCACCAGCATCAAGGGCAGATGCTGGCGGCCTGGCCGCACCCAGGCCAGGAAGGGCAGCAGCAAAAGCGCGCCCAGGCCGAGGTAACTGCCGGCCACCTCGGGATGGTCAGGGTCAGGCAGGTCCGGCAGG
>CANHTE010000399.1 GCA_947462945.1 Acetobacteraceae bacterium | reverse complement strand
GCGACGGAGCCGATGAAGAAGATCGAGGCCATCATCAAGCCCTTCAAGCTCGACGAGGTGAAGGACGCTCTGCACGAGATCGGCCTCCAGGGCCTGACCGTGCTTGAAGCCAAGGGCTTCGGCCGGCAGAAGGGCCATACCGAGCTGTATCGCGGCGCGGAATACGTCGTGGATTTTCTTCCCAAGGTGAAGATCGAAGTCATCTGCGCCGATGACATGCTGGACCGCGCCGTGGAGGCCATCCAATCCGCGGCCCGTACCGGGCGCATTGGCGATGGCAAGATCTTCGTCTCCGACATTGCCGAGGTGATCCGCATCCGCACCGGTGAGCGCGGCGAAGACGCCGTCTGAGGCAACCAAGTTTCGCCGCACGCTGGCCCTGGGGGCGTCCCTGGCCAGAGATGCGGCGCCCGCGCGGGACGTGCCCGCGAGGAAAACTCCCCAGGGACGCAGGCAACAGGACAGAGAGACGACATGGCGATGAATTCCCCCGAGGCAGTGTCCAAGGTCATGGAAATGATCAAGGAAAACAGCGTGGAATATGTGGACTTCCGGTTCACCGATCCGCGCGGCAAGTGGCAGCACACGGCCCAGCACGTCTCGACCGTTGAGGAAGAGACCTTCGAGGAAGGCATCATGTTCGATGGCTCCTCCATCGCCGGCTGGAAGGCGATCAACGAGTCCGACATGATCCTGATGCCGGATGCTGCCTCGGCCTGCATGGACCCCTTCTCGGCCAAGCCGCAGCTGATCCTGTTCTGCGACATCTATGAGCCTTCGACCGGCCAGCGCTACAACCGCGATCCGCGCTCGACCGCCAAGAAGGCCGAGGAATATCTGAAGAGCACCGGCATCGGCGACACCGCCTTCTTTGGCCCGGAAGCCGAATTCTTCGTGTTCGACAATGTGAAGTTCGGCACCGGCGGCAATTTCGGCCACTTCTCGCTCGACAGCATCGAAGGCCCCGGCGCCTCGATGAAGGATTTCCCGGAAGGCAACATGGGCCACCGCCCCGGCGTGAAGGGCGGCTATTTCCCCGTCAATCCCGTGGACAGCGAAGTGGACCTGCGCGCCGAGATGCTCTCGACCATGATCGAGATGGGCGTCGCCGGTGAGAAGCATCACCATGAGGTGGCGCAGTCCCAGCATGAGCTCGGCACCAAGTTCGGCACGCTGGTCACCCAGGCCGACCACATGCAGATCTACAAGTATGTGATCCACAATGTTGCGCACTCGTACGGCAAGTCCGCGACGTTCATGCCGAAGCCGATCTATGGCGACAACGGCTCGGGCATGCATGTCCACCAGTCGATCTGGAAGGATGGCAAGCCGGTCTTCGCGGGCAATGGCTATGCCGACCTGTCGGAAATGGCGCTTTACTACATTGGCGGCATCATCAAGCACGCCAAGGCGCTGAACGCCTTCACCAACCCGCTGACCAACAGCTACAAGCGCCTGATCCCGGGCTTCGAGGCCCCCGTGCTGCTGGCTTATTCGGCCCGCAACCGCTCTGCCTCCTGCCGCATCCCCTACGCGACGAACCCCAAGGCCAAGCGCGTTGAGGTCCGCTTCCCCGATCCGGGCGCGAACCCCTACCTCGCATTCGCCGCGATGATGATGGCGGGCCTGGATGGCATCAAGAACAAGATCCACCCCGGCGACCCGATGGACAAGGACCTGTATGACCTTCCCCCGGAAGAGCTGAAGGACATCCCGACGGTTTGCGGTTCGCTCCGCGAGGCGCTGGGCGCATTGGCCGCCGATCACGAGTTCCTGCTGGCGGGCGATGTGTTCAGCAAGGACCAGATCGAGAGCTACATCGAACTGAAGTGGAGCGAAGTGTATCGTTTCGAGCACACGCCGCACCCGGTCGAGTTCGAGATGTATTACAGCGTTTGATGCCCTCAGACGCCGGGCGCGCGCTCCGCGCGCTTGGCTTCGCGCCGCGTGGGTGGCGCTAGGCCAAACGGTTCCTCTGGGCGCGCCGGCCGCAGTCGCGGCCGGATCCTCCGAACCCGTCGCCAGCAATGGCGGCGGGTTTTTTATGGACAGGGTGCTTTCGGGATTTGGGCCATTGGTTGCTAGGCTGCCCGCATGACCTCGCCTTGGCCCCTCACCCTCGCCTCTTTCCATGTCTGGCCCCTGCGCATCCCCCTGCGCGTGCCGCTCAAGCTCGCCAGCGAGACCATCACCCACGCCGAAACCCTGCTCATCGAAGTGCGGGATGCCGAAGGCCGCGTGGGCTGGGGCGAGGCCTCCGCCGCCCCCACCATGACGGGTGAGGTACTGATCGGCATGGCCGAGGTCGCGCGCCGCTATCTGGCCCCTGCCCTGCTGGCCGCCCCCGTGGCGGACGCCGCCGCCATCCCCCACCGCCTGCACCGCGCCATTCGCGGCAATACCGGCGCCAAATGCGCCGCCGAAGCCGCGCTGCTGGACCTGGCCGCGCGCCGGGCTGACCTGCCGCTTTGCGAGTTTCTCGGCCAAAGGCTGCGTGATTCGGTGCCCGCCATCGCCATGATCGGCGGCGCCAACCCGCATGCCGTACTGGAGGCAGCGCTGGCCGCACAGGCGCAGGGCTTTCGCCATATCAAGGTGAAGCTTGGCCTCGCCGCCGATCCCACGGAGGATGCCGCCATGATCCGCCACCTGCGCAGCGCGCTTGGCCCGGCCGCGCATCTCTCGGGTGATGCCAATATGGCCTGGACGCTGGATGCGGCACAGCGCTTCCTGGCCGCATTGCCCGAGGGCGCGCTCGATTACCTGGAGCAACCCCTGCCGGATGATGACAAGGCCGGCCAGGCGGCGCTGGCGGCCCTGACCACCTGCCCGATCTGCCTGGATGAGAGCTTGCATGGCCTGTCCGATATTCCGGCCTATCGCGGCGCGGCCGCTGGTTTCGGGCTGAAATCCATCAAGCTCGGCGGCCTGCTCGCCACGCTGCAGGCTGATGCGCTGGCTCGGGCCCATGGCATGCGCACCACCCTGGCCTGCAAGATCGCCGAGACCTCCATCGGCGCGGCTGCAGCACTGCATTTGGCGGCGCTGGTGCCGGAAGTGGGCTGGGGGCTCAGCCTCACCCATGCCATGCTGACTGAGGATGTGGTGGCAGGCGGCGTCAGCCTCGATGGGGGCCAGGCCTGTCTGCCACAAGGCCCAGGGATCGGCGTGGTGCCGGACCCGGAGCGGCT
>CANHTE010000398.1 GCA_947462945.1 Acetobacteraceae bacterium | reverse complement strand
GGCGCTGATCGTGGGCGTCATCGGCCTGCCATTGCTGCTGTTCAGCCAGAGTCTCGCGCTGAATGACGCCATTGCCGGCTATGTGAACGGCATCATCGCCGGCGTCTTCGGCTATTACTTCGGCGCCCGCTCCACCGGCCCCGAGGCGCAGAATGCCCGCCGCCTGGGCGAAGCACTCGAAAGCCAGACCCGCGCCAATGAGGCCTTGCGCGCCAATGAGGCCGCCGCCCGCAATCCCGCACCCACCGAGGCCCTGGCCCGGCTGGAGCGGCAGATCGGCACGGCGCGCATCCTGGTCCAGCGCATCGGCCCCGCCTTGCCGCCCGGGCTGATCCCGCGTGAGGCCGAGGCCGCCCTGGCCCAGGCCGAGACGGTGCTGGCCGCCGCCCGCACCCTGCCGGACCTCTCTGCCATCCAGGCCGCCATCGCCGGGCTGACCGGCGCCACCGGCCCGCTGCCCGCGCTGCTGCGCGCCGCCGCCCCCTTGCTGCCGGCCGGTGGACCCGTGGCGCTGCTGCTGGGGCTGGGCTGGTCCCTCGGCGCCGCCGCCTGGCGCCGCTTCCGCGCCCGCCTGCTGGAAGCGCCGCATGATCCCACCCTGTTCGAGCCCGGCGCCATCACCCCCGCCTCGGCCGAGTTGCGGCTGGCCCAGGCACCGATCTTCGCCCGCCTCTTCACGCCCCGCCTGGCCGAACCCGGCTTCCTGGCCGGGCTGCTGGACATCTGCCTGCGCCCCGATGCGGCAGCCCTGCTCTGGGCGCGCTACCCCGGCTTTGCCCATCCGGAGGAGGCGGCCCAGGGTTTGTCCGAATTCAACCGCGCCCTGCTGGAAGACCGCGTGGAAGCTGACCTCGCGCCGGATCTCGTCGCCCGGGTCGCACAGGGGCTGGGCCTGCCAGGCGCCCCGGTGACCCTGCCGGAAGCGGGGCCAGAGTCAGCCCAGGCGGCCCTGCAGGCGCTGACCCTGCTGCTGGGCGAATGGCGGGACAGCCGCACCGACCCCAGCCCCATCCTGCGGGAGTTGGCGGCATGAGGTTCGCGCTGATCCTGCTGCTGGCCGGCTGCACCCCCCTGGCCGCCTGGCTCGATCCGCCGCTCGCGCAACTCGCCCGCTGGGAGGGCGCCGCCCCGGCGCAGATCGCGGCCGAGCACGTGCAATGCCCCCCCGGCCACGCCGCCTGCGCCCGGTTGCACAGCCGCCACGCCGAGGCCTGCATGGGTCTCGCCATGGCCGCGCGCGCCCCCGGCGCCGCCTGCCCGGCCGCGGGCGATCATCTGGCCTGCGCCGCGCAATCCTACGCCGCCGCCCGCGCGCTCAGCCCCAGCCCATTGCTGGCGGCGGGCGAGGCGCAGGCCCGGCTATGCCTCGCCGAAACCCTGCCCCCAGCCGAGGCCGCGCGGGAAGTGGCTGAGGCCGCCCCCGCCATCGCCGCCAGCCCCTCCGGCCGGGCCGGGCTTTATGCCGCCCGCGCCGCGCTCATCGCCGCCCGGCCAGGCGCTGGCGACGATGCCCAGCGCTGCGCCGCCACCCGCGCCGGCCTGCGCCTCGCGCCCGCCGCCTCGCGCGAGGCGGCGGATCTCACCCGCCGCCAGGCCACCATCCCCGATTGCGGAGCCACGCCATGATGCCCAACCGTTCCCTCGCCTTTCGCCTGCCGATGATGACCGGCGCCGATGTGCGCGCCGCGCAACTGGCCCTGCTTCGCCAAGGCGCCCTGCGCGGCGAGGCGGATGGCGTCTATGGCCCCGCCACGCGCGATGCGGTGCTGGGCTTTCAGCGCCGCGCGGGCCTGCCGGCCGATGGCGTGCTCGGCGCCGAAGCCTGGGCCCGGCTGATGGAGCAACCCGGCCTGAGCCGCCCCCGCCCCTGGGCCGAAGCCCTGCGCCCCTTCCTGCCGCCCCTGCTGGAATGGCATGGCGGGCGGGGCAGCCGGCGTTGGCGGCTGACGCCCGAGGCTTTGCTCATCGAGGGCGAGGCCACGCCCCGGCAAAACAACCCGCCCCGCATGGTCGCCGCCTGCTGGGCGCGCCACCGCACCGCGCTGGAGCAAGCGGCCATGCGAAGCGCCGTGCCGGTGGAATTGCTGCTCGCCACCGCCTGCACCGAAAGCGGTGGCCGGGCCGAGGCGCTGCGGGAGGAACCGGGCTTCATCTCGGACGCCGCCACACCGCACCGCGTCTCGCCCGGCTTGATGCAAACGCTGATTTCCTCCGCGCGGGAGGCGCTGGGCGATCCGAAGCTGGATCGCGCGCGGCTGCTGGACCCGGCGGTTTCGGCCCTGGCGGGGGCGGCCTTCATCGCCCGGCAATCACGGGCGACGGGGTTTGACCCGCCGCTGGTCGCCATCGCGTATAATGCGGGCAGCCTGCGGGGCGCGCCGAACCCTTGGGGGCTGGTGCAGACGCAGCGCGGCGGTGGCCACTTCCACGCGGATGCCTTCATCGCCTTCTTCAACGACGCGCTGGCCCTGCCGCCCAGCGAGGCTCCGGCCGAAGGCGTTCCCAGCTTCCGGGCGCTGCTTCAAGCCTCAGCCCAAGGCCAGGCGGCCTGAGTGGGGTGTGTCAGCCCAGCGGCATGGCCGCTTTTTTCCAGGCCGCCATGCCGCCCTCAATATGGCAGGCCTGCCCCAGCCCCGCATCCTGCGCCGCCTGCACCGCCATGGCCGAGCGTTCGCCAAAGGCGCAGAAAAACACCAGGCGCTTGCCCGTGGCCGTGGCCAGTTCATGCAGCACGCCGCCCGCGCCCAGATTTTCCGCCAGGTCAGGGTAGGGGGCGTGCAGCGCGCCCGGAATGCAGCCATGCCGCTCCCGCTCGGCCTTCTCACGCAGGTCAATCAGCACGGCGTCGGGGCGGCCGATCATCGCCTGCGCGGCGGCGGCGGTGACGGCCCAGCCGCGCCGGGCCACCTCCTCCTGATGCAGGCCCTGGCGCATATTGGCGGGCACCGCCACGTCCATCATCTTGGGATTGGGCAGGTTCAGCCCCGCCATCAGCGCCGCATATTCCTCGGCCGAGCGCATTTGCAGGCGCGGGTTATGGGCGCGTTCCTCACCGATGGTGCTGACGGTATCGCCCTTATAGTCATGCGCCGGAAAGACCAGCGTTTCATCCGGCAGCTTCAGCAATCGGTTGAAGATGCTGTCATATTGCTGGCGCGCATCGCCATTCTGGAAATCCGTGCGGCCGGTGC
>CANHTE010000397.1 GCA_947462945.1 Acetobacteraceae bacterium | reverse complement strand
GATCGCGTTCACCCAGGTGGCGAAGGTGTTTTGCGCCGCCGCATGGCCAGGCACGCCGCCAATCTCGGCCGGGAACTCCTCGTCAATCGCCCATGCAGGGGACGCGGCACTCGGGCAGAGATAGACATCCACCTCGCCCCAGTTTTCCGAGACCTGGGCGCGCAGTGCCGCCAGCCCGTCCAGCGCGCGGACGTAATCCACGGCCGTCATGGCGAGACCGCGGGTGGCGGCGGCGGCGATGGCGGCGCTCGCCTCGTCCCGCCAGCGGTCTGGGTGCAGTTCGGCGGCGCGGGCAGCGCCAGCGGAGCTCAGCGCGCCCCAGACACGGCGCACCAGCGCCACATCATAGGGCGCCGGGCGTGGCGCGACCTCATAACCGGCCTGGGCCAGCACAGCGGCGCATTCGACGACCGCCGCCTCCACTTCGGGATGCACCAATTCGCCCTCGTAGCGCGCGAACCAGCCGATCCGCGGCTTGCCCCCGGCCCGCTGGGGCGGCAGGCGAAGCGAGGCCGGGTCGCGCTCATCCGGCCCGGCGAGCAGCCCATAGGCCATCTCCAGATCCGCCAGATCCCGCGCCACGGCGCCGACGGCCTGGAAATCTATGCCCATGGGCGGAAAACCATGCCGCCGCGCGATGCGCCCGTTGGAGGGCCGCAGCCCGTAAAGGCCGGTATAGCTCGCCGGGATGCGGGTCGAGCCACCGGCATCGGTCGTGAGCGCGACCGGGACCATCCCCGCCGCAACCGCCGCCACCGAACCGCCGCTGGAGCCGCCAGGTGTCAGGGCCACATCCCAGGGGTTGCGTGCCTTGCCGTGCAGCGGGCTGTCCGTCCGGCCGGAGAGCGCGAATTCCGGCGTGTTGGTCTTGCCGATGATCACGGCCCCCGCCGCGCGCAGGCGCTCCACCACGATATCGTCGCAGGGCGGGGTGAAGTCGGACCACATCCGGCTGCCCCAATGCGCCGGCATCCCCGCCACCCAGATATTGTCCTTCACCGCGACCGGCACGCCATCGAGCGGCCCGAGCCGCCTGCGCGCCGCTTGACGGGCCCCGGCATCGGCGGCGGCCTGGGCGGCGCCAGCCTCATCGACATGCACAAAGGCCCCCAGCGCCGCATCGGCCCGCGCCACCCGCGCCAGCGCATCGGTGAGCAACTCGGCCGGCGTCACCGCCCCCCGCTCCAGCGCATCGGACATGGCAAGGGCGCTCAGCGGGGCTGCGTTTTCGGCCGTCATGGGACAGGACTTTCGTTGTGGCTGTCGGGGGCGATGGAAAGCATCTCCCGCAGGGATTTCTCTTCACGGATGAGGATGCGCGCCACTTGTTCGATCCGCCGCGGATCGAGCCGCTCGGCGACCGCGACCACGGAAAGCGAGGCCGGCACGCCGCCGATGCCGTTGCCAACCGCGATCGCCACTCCGCGATAACGCGCGACGATGCGGCCCGAGGTGATGGCGAAGCCCCGCGCTCGGGCCGCTTCCACATAGATACGAATGCGCTCGGCGGTCAGGCCATGCCGGCGGTAGCGCTTGGCATTGGCCTCGATGACGGCATCGGCCTCGGCGGAGGGCAGGCTTGCCAGCACAGCCAGTGCTCCCGCCCCCACACCGAGCGGCCGGCGGTTGCCGATCTCGATGGGCAGGGCGTGGATTTCGAAACTGCCCTCGCGCCGGTCGAGGCAAAGCGCGTCATTCCCGCTGCGGCTGTTCAGGTAGGTGGTATCGCCGACCGCGCGCGTGATGCGCTCCAGCGTGCCGGCGCAGAGCCGCCGCGCATCAACGCGCGGGACGGCGGCGAGGCCGAATTCATACAGCAGCGAGCCCAGCCGATAGGCGCGGCTGGCCGCATCGCGTTCCAGCAGGCCCTCGTCCTGTAGCACCTTTAGCAGGCGGTGCGCGGTGGGCTGGGGCAGGCCGGCGCTGTCGGCCAGCACCTTCAGGGTCGCGCCATTGCCGCGCGCGGCCGAAACCTCCCGCAGGAGGGAGACGGCGCGGCGAACAACGCGCGCGCCATCGGCTGAGGAGGCAGGGTGGGTGTCCATCAGGCGCAGGCCCCAAAATCTTGGCAAACCTACCCAGCTCCGCCCTTGGGCGAAAGCCGGTGCCAACATTGAATTTCACATTGTGGAATTCCAGGCCGATTTCCCTTGGCATGGGGCACGGCCTGCCGGGATGCTCCGTCCCACTCTTCGGCTCCGGCATTCTTTGGAAAGGGTTTCCCATGACGACCTCCAGCCAGGCAGGCCGCCGCAGCCTGATCGCCGCCGGGCTCACCAGCCTTGCCGCGACGGGCGCACGGGCCCAGGCCTTTCCGAGCCGTTCGGTGCGCATCATCGTTCCCTTCCCTCCGGCGGGCGCGGCCGATGTCATCACGCGCCTGCTTTCGGAAGCGATCTCGCGCGAGTTGGGCCAGCCCCTGGTCATCGAGAACCGCACCGGCAGCGGCGGGCGCATCGGCACCGAGGCCGCCGTGCGCGCCACCCCCGATGGCTACACCATGCTGATGGGCAGCCAGGCGACCAATTCCATCAATCCCGAGTTGTATCGCGACAACAGCTTTGATCCGGCGCGGGACCTGACGCCGGTCGCGCTGGTGGGCGGTGTCGGTTCCATCATCTACGTGCGCAACAGCCTCGATGTGCGGACGTTGCAGCAATTCCTCGATCGCGCCCGGCAGAGGCCTGGGGCGCTGACCTATGGTTCGGCCGGCAATGGCGGCGGCTCGCATCTCTCCATGGCCCTGCCGGAAGCGATGGCGCAGATCCGGCTGACCCATGTGCCCTATCGCGGCACGGCGCCCGCCACGACCGACCTGCTGGCCGGGCACATTGATGCGATGAGTGACCCGATCACCACCGCGCTGCCGCATGTGCAGGCCGGCGCGGTGCGGGCTTTGGCCGTGACGACGCCACAGCGCTTCCCCGCCTTGCCCGACCTGCCCACGGTCGCCGAGGCCGGCGTGCCAGGCTATGAGGCGGTCAGCTACTACGGCTTCTTCGCCCCCGCGGGCGTGCCGGCAGAGCCATTGGCCCGGCTGCGCGCCGCCTGCGCCAAGGTCATCGCCGACCCGGCGACAGGTCGCAGGCTGGAGGAGCAGGGCATTGTCCGCCTCGGCCTCAACCCCGAGGAATTCGCCGCCTATGTCGCCACCGACCGCGCCCGCTGGGGCCGCGTCATCCGCGACGCCAACAT
>CANHTE010000396.1 GCA_947462945.1 Acetobacteraceae bacterium | reverse complement strand
TGGAGCCCCGCGCATGAGCGCCCCGGTGGATACGCCCGAGGCGGTGGAACGTCTTTGCGGCTTCTTTGATGATCGCGCCAGTTTTGGTTTCATTTACGCCGGCACAGGAAGTTCCCATGAGTGGGATGCGTTGATGAAAACTCGCGCCACCGAAGCGAGAGCCATGCTGCGCCGCCTGCACCAGCGGGCGGTGGGGGCGGAGGAACGCGCACTTGCTTTGCAGGATGCAACGGCGCGGCATCATCTGAAACTCAAAGAGATGGTCCAAGCGCTAGTAACCACGGCCCCCGCCGACGCGCAGGCCGCGCTGGATGCGGTGGTGAAGGAGGCGGTGGCGAAGGAGCGGGAGGCCAACGCCAGCCTGTCAGAACAGGCTTGGACGCAATCGCCTGATGAGATCGCCGCCATGATCCGCGCACGGGGAGACGCATGAGGCCGCGCCCCATGAGTGACACCCTCCCCCGGTGGCTAGACGCGGAAGCCGTGGCCCTCCGCGTCAGCATCCGACCGGATTACGTCGCGCGCTACGTCCGCGCCGGGAAACTCCCCAAGCCCCGGCACCCCTTTGGCGCGCGTCAACCGCGATGGGATGTGCAGGAGCTTGACGCCTTCATGGGGGGGCGCCCAACTAGCCAGCCCCACAACGCCGCAGTCCAGGCTTTAGCCGATGAAATCGCCCGCAAAGCCCGCAGGCAGGAGAACCGTCAGGAAAACTCTCGCTGACGGGACGGTCAAAGAATACACCTACAGCCGCGCCGCCAAGCCCAAAGCGCGGCAGGCCGAGCCGGCCGGCGATACGCTGCGGGCGCTGATCGCCGCATATGAGCGCAGCCCGGAATGGGCCGCCCTCAAGCCTCGCACAGTCAAAGGGCGCCTCATTGCCCTGCGCCCACTCGCCAGCATCGGCCAGCTTCGCGTCACGGAATGGCGCAGGCGCGACATTATGCTGTTGCGAGACGCCATCGCCATGGCGCGCGGCCCTGCGGCCGGCAACGTGTTCGCCCGTTCTGTCTCCACCCTATTTGCTTGGGCACGGGATCGAGGCTGGATCGAGCATAACCCCGCCGACCGCATCAAAGCCCTGCCAGGCGGTGCATTTCCAACTTGGACCGAGGCCGACTTAGCTCACGCCCTGCGGACATTCTCCGAGCCCGCCCGGCGCGCAATCGTGCTGGCCGTGCATACCGGCCAACGGCGCGGCGATCTAACCCAGCTCCGGTGGAGCAACATTGCGGGCGGCGTCCTGCGGCTGCGCCAGGAGAAAACCGGCGCTGCGCTGGCCCTGCCGATCCACCCGAACCTAGCGCGAGAGCTTGCGGCATGGCGGGCGCAATCCACCTGCGAATTTATCCTGACCCATGCGGACGGAAGCCCATTGGGCGGTGATCGCCTGACTATGCTGATCCTGCGGGAGCGGCGCGCAGCCGGGATGCGGGAGAGCCTGAACATGCACGGCTTGCGGAAACTGGCCGCCGTGCGGCTGGCGGACGCCGGATGCAGCGCCCATGAAATCGCCGCCGTGACGGGCCACAAGACGCTGGCCGAGGTGTCCCGCTACACCGCCGCCGCCGATCAAGAAAGGCTTGCCGCCAGCGCCGGGAATCGCCTGGCAACCGGCCAAGCGTCAACCGGCCGGAAACGCCATAAAAGCGCGTGAAATCAATGAGCGTTGACTACGAAGCCGAATACAACAATCGCGCGCGCGTCCCTGGGCACCCGGCCATCATCGCCGGCTGGATGCGGGATTCGGCCGGTTTCCGGCAAGCACATCCGCCGGAAACCCTGGCCTATGGCCCGGGCGCGCGTGAAGTGATGGACCTGTTCATCCCGCCCGAAATCCGCGGCGTCGCGATGTTCTTTCATGGTGGCTATTGGCAGGCGATGGACCGCTCGGCCGTCAGTCATTGCGCGGCGGGGTTGCTGGCCCAGGGCGTGGCGGTGGCCTGCCCGTCCTATGATCTGTGCCCCACAGTTCCGCTCGCGCGCATCCTGGAGCAGGCGCAGGCGGCGGCGCGTGCCCTGCATGCGCGGCTGGGGCGGCCCATACTGGTGTCCGGCCACTCGGCGGGCGGGCATCTGGCGGCGCTGCTGCTGGCGCGGCTTCCCGCCCATATGGTGGCGGCCGCCATGCCCATCTCTGGCCTGTTCTGGCTGGAGCCGTTGATCCCCACCAGCATCAACCAGGCCCTCGGCCTCGATGCACCCATGGCCCGCGCCCTTTCCCCCGGCCTGCTCCCCTCCCCCGGCCGGCCGCTGCATGCCGTGGTGGGCGGTGCCGAGAGCGGGGAATTCCTGCGCCAAAGCGCCGATTTCGCGGAACTCTGGGGCGGCACGGATGAGGCTCTGCCCGGGCTGGATCATTTCACCGTGCTCAGCCCCTTGCCGCGGGCGGATCATCCGCTGACGATGAGGATGGCGAGGCTTGCATGGCAGGTCTGCGATAACCTATGAGATCGTTTAAGCTTAAAGCATTGGGAGAGCAGCTGATGGCGTTTGAAATTCCGGGCATGTCCCGCCGCGTTCTGATGGCCAGCAGCGCGGGGCTCCTCGCCGCCCCCGCCGTGCAGGCCCAGCAGACGCCCATCAAGATCGGCGTCGTTGCCGTTCAGACCGGGCCGCAAGCGGCATTGGGCACGCAGCTGCGCGATGGCTGGATGCTCGGCATGCGCCAGCTCAACAACCAGCTGGGTGGCCGGCCGGTGGAAACCATCGTCATTGATGATGAGCTGCGCCCCGATGTCGCCGTCACCAAGGTGCGCGCCGCGCTGGAGCGGGACCGCGTGGATTTCATCGTGGGCGTGGTTTTCTCCAACGTGCTCTCGGCCATCATGCGGCCGGTGACGGAGGCGAATACCTTCCTCATCTCCACCAATGCCGGCCCCTCCACCTTCGCCGGGCGCGGCTGCAACCCCTATTTCTTCACGACATCCTACAATAATGACCAGGTGCATTCGGTCATGGGCCAGGCAGCACAGGATGCCGGGTATCGCCGCGTCTTCCTGATGACGCCGAATTACCAGGCCGGGCGCGATGCCATGGCGGGCTTCAAGTCCCGCTTCCAGGGCACCGTGGTGGATGAGGTGTATGTGCCCCTCACCCAGCTGGATTTCTCGGCGGAATTGGCGCGCATCGCCTCCTTGCGGCCGGATGCGATCTTCACCTTCATGCCGGGCGGCCTGGGCGTGAATCTGGTGCG
>CANHTE010000395.1 GCA_947462945.1 Acetobacteraceae bacterium | reverse complement strand
GGCGCGCCTATATTGCGCGGCGAACGCCTGAACCGAGGGAATGCATGAGCTACCGGCCTTATCAGCACATCGCGCGCCGCAAATCCCGCCAGATTCGGGTGGGCAAGGTCCTGGTGGGGGGCGATGCCCCCATCAGCGTGCAGACCATGACGAATACCCTGACCTCGGATGCGGCGGCCACCATCGCGCAAATCCGCAAATCGGAGGTGGCGGGGGTGGATATCGTCCGCGTCTCCTGCCCGGATGAGGAAAGCACGGCGGCCCTGGCCGAAATCGTGCGTGAGGTGAATGTGCCCATCGTGGCCGACATTCACTTCCATTATCGCCGCGCCATCGAGGCGGCGGAGGCGGGCGCCGCCTGCCTGCGCATCAATCCAGGCAATATCGGCTCCGCCGAGCGGGTGAAGGAGGTCATCAAGGCCGCCCGCGACCATGGCTGCTCGATCCGCATCGGCGTGAATGCGGGCAGCCTGGAGAAGCATCTGCTGGAAAAATACGGGGAGCCCAACCCGGAGGCGCTGGTCGAAAGCGCCCTGTGGCACGCTGATCATCTGCTGCAAAACGATTTTCACGAGTTCAAGATCAGCGTGAAGGCCAGTGACGTCTTCATGGCCGTGGCCGCCTATACCCAGTTGGCCGAGCAATGCGACCACCCGCTGCATATCGGCATCACCGAGGCGGGTGGGAAGCGCGCCGGGACGGTGAAATCCGCCATTGGCCTGGGCAATCTGCTTTGGGCGGGGATTGGCGATACGATGCGCGTCTCGCTCAGTGCCGAGCCGGAGGAGGAGGTCTCGGTCGCGTGGGATATCCTGAAGTCGCTGCATCTGCGGCATCGGGGCGTGAAGATCATCTCCTGCCCCTCCTGCGCGCGGCAGGGGTTTGACGTGATCCGCACGGTGGAGAAGCTGGAGGAGCGGCTGGCGCATGTGACCCAGCCGGTCAGTCTTTCCATCATTGGCTGCGTGGTGAACGGGCCTGGCGAAGCGCTGATGACCGATATCGGCCTGACCGGCGGCGGTGCCAGCCGGCACATGGTCTATTCCGCCGGCAAGCAGGACCACACGACCGATACGGATGCGATGGTGGAGCATCTGGTGGGGCTGGTGGAAGCGCGGGCCGCTGTGCTCCAGGCCGAAGCGGATGCGAAGAAGGCGGCGGAAGCGGCGGCGAAGCTGGCGGCGGAGTAAGCCGAAAAGCCTTGAATCATGGCTTGGCTGGACTTAGGTATTACCTCCGTCAGTCGAGGTAATACCCTTGGGCATGCCCGTCACCGTCAAAGGCCAGGTTACCATCCCCAAGCCGATGCGTGATCGCCTCGGCCTGGTTCCGGGCAATCGCGTGGAGTTCGAGGCGCTGCCCGATGGACGAGTGGCCATCAGCAAGGCTGCCGCGCCGGAGGATGACTACGCGCAACGCATCGCCCGCGCCCGCGGCATGGCGACCGAAATGCGAGACCTTTCCACCGATGAGGTGATGCAGCTTCTGCGTGGCGATGACGACGCGGCGTGACCTTCCTTGATGCCAATATCCTGCTGGACATCGCACAGGGCCAGGGCGAATGGTTCAATTGGTCCAGCGCCCGCTTGCAGGAACGGCGCGGCGCCGGCGCCTTCGTGATCAATGAAGTCGTCTATGCCGAGATCTCCGTGGGCTTCGCCGCCATGGAGCGGCTGGAGGCGTTTCTGGATCTGCTGGGCGTGACGTTGGAGCGCTCGTCCAAACCCGCGCTGCTGCTCGCCGCCCGCGCCCATCTGGCCTATCGCCGTCAGGGTGGCACCCGCCTGGGCGTCCTGCCGGATTTCTTCATCGGCGCGCATGCGGTCCATGCAGGTTGGCCACTGCTGACGCGGGACGCCCGCCGCTACCGTGCCTACTTCCCCACGCTGGAGATCATCGCGCCGTAACCCCCAAGGGGGAACCCTTGCCGCGCCGCCCTTCACCCGCTACCCGCCTTACGCATCATGTCCAGCATCAAGCTCCAGCCCCCGCGCGGAACCCGTGACCTTATTGGCGAGGAATTCCGCCGCCACCACCGCGTCATCAAGACCGCGCGCCGCATTTCGGCGCTGTATGGCTTCGAGGAATGGGCGACCCCCATCTTCGAGGATACACGCGTCTTCTCGCGCGGGCTGGGTGAGACCTCGGATGTGGTCAGCAAGGAAATGTACGTCTTCGAGGATCGCGGCGGCGAGAGCATGACGCTGCGGCCCGAGAACACCGCCGGCGTCTGCCGCGCGCTGGTCTCCAATGGCCTGACCCAGTCCCTGCCGCGCAAGGTCTTCTACGCCGGCCCGATGTTCCGCTACGAGCGGCCCCAGGCCGGGCGCTTCCGGCAATTCCACCAGATCGGCGCCGAGGTTCTGGGGGCTGCCGAACCGCTGGCCGATGCCGAGGTGATCGCCTGCGGGTATCATATCATCCGGGAACTCGGCCTGGATGAAGGCGTGATCCTGGAAGTGAACACGCTGGGCGATGCGGAAAGCCGTGACGCCTATCGCGCCGCGCTGATCGCGCATTTCACCGCGCATCGGGGCAGTCTCAGCGAAGACAGCCAGCGCCGGCTGGAGAAGAACCCGCTGCGCATCATTGACAGCAAGGAGGCGCAGGACCGCGCCCTGGTGGCGGACGCGCCCACCATCGAGCCCTTCCTGACCGAGAATGCCCGCACCCATTGGGACAGGCTGCGCCGCCACCTGACCGCCTTCGCCGTGCCCTTCCGGGAGAATCCGCGCATCGTCCGAGGCCTGGATTACTACAGCCACACCGCCTTTGAATTCGTGACTGAGCGCCTGGGTTCGCAAGGCACGGTCATGGGTGGCGGGCGCTATGACGGGTTGGTGGAGGAGATGGGCGGGCCTGTCACCCCCTCCGTCGGCTGGGCTGCGGGGGTGGAGCGGCTTTCCATGCTGATGGAGAAGGCCGGGCTGACGCCGGCGGCGCCGCGCCTGGTTACCATTATCCCTGTCAGTGAGGCGGAGGAGGGCGTGGCGCTGAACCTTCTGCAATCCCTGCGCGCGGCCGGCGTGGGCGCCGAGATGGACTATCGCGGCAACCTCAAGCGCCGGATGGAGCGCGCCAACAAGCATGGCGCCCGCGCCGCGCTGATCATAGGCGAGACCGAGGCCGCGCAGGGCGTGGCCCAGCTGCGGGACCTGGATGCCGGCACGCAGGAGCAGGTGCCCTTTGCCGCGCTGGCGGAGCGGCTC